>NZ_JABEPH010000450.1:0-4089 GCF_013004495.1 Rhizobium sp. SEMIA 4085 | reverse complement strand
ATGCATAAAGCAGTTAATGGCTATTCCCCATGACGCTTTGTGTTGGCCCGGGCTCTAACATGATTGGAGACGTCCATGCCATCCTTCTCACAGGCGAGCGTTGCAAACAGACTACTTAAGGCATTGGCGCCGGAAACCTTCGAGCGGCTCCGTTCGGAAATGACCCCGGTCGATCTTGGTCTTAGACACGTTGTTGTCGAAACCGACACGCCCATCTCACATGTTTGCTTCATCGAGAGCGGTCTTGCGTCAATGGTGGCCGTCAGCTCCGACGATGAGGTGGTTGAGGTCGGGCACGTGGGACGGGAGGGTCTTGGTGGCCACCATGTGCTGTTAATGACCGACCGCACCCCGAATAGAACATTCATGCAAGTTGCTGGAACTGGAATAACCATTCCGGTCGAACACTTCATGACCGTTATCGACAACCATAAGCCGACGAGGGATTTGTTGCTTCGCTACGTGCATTCGGCGACCTTGCAGCTTTCTCACTCAGCTCTGGCAAACGCGCGCTACAGCATGCAGGAGCGCCTCGCGCGATGGCTGCTGATGTGTCATGACCGTCTCGAGGGCGACAATCTCGCGCTCACCCATGAGTTCCTTGGAATAATGCTCGGTGTTCGGCGTGCTGGTGTGACCAACGAGTTGCACATCCTCGAAGGCATCCACGCCATAAAATCAACGCGGGGTAACGTGCGCATCATCGACAGGGAAAAGCTCAAGAAAATTGCCGGTGGCTGCTACGGCTTGCCCGAGGCGGAGTACGAGCGGCTGATAGGCATTCCAATGAGCCTGGCGCATCGGGCTATTCGCATCGCTTGATCGATCTGCAAACTGAACAACACAAGAACGGCCGGCATCGTCGCAGATTTTAGTATTCCGGTCGGAAATGTCTCGTCTCCGAGGACAGCGCCGCTCATCAGTGCGCGCGCGTCTTGAGCGCCTCATGCCTGACATCTTCCAGCCAGGGAGATCAGTGCCTTCAAGTTCGGTGATGACATTGATCCTGCCGATCACATTGAAACAAAACGTCGGCACCGCCGGCTATTGAATGTCGATCATTTTGGCTCAAGGGCGCGTGAAGCTCTCAATCAGTCAGACCGGCTGGCTTTCTATTAAACGCTGCTGACCAAGAACCGTGGTTCTTGAAGCCAGGGGAGCGGATCAGATGCTGATACGTTCTGGCCCCGTCACATCGGCCCAGCTTGTCCGGCAGCGTGGCCGGTGCGCTTGATGGATCAGGTATGTCCGAAAACGCACAGTGCCTTTTAGCCGTTCGCCCTTTCTGCCATAGTTTTTCTGGCCCTGACGAGGTTGTTTTGGGACGCCTTTATTGCTTCATCGGAGGGCATCATGGTTCTCTTTGAACTTCTCTCCTTCACGGACGAAGAGGTCGATCTCATCACCTCCGGCCTGCGTCAGTGGTCGCAAAAAAATCGCGTTGACATCCACAGCGAACGCGGCCAGGACGCGGTCAAGCGTGCCATCGAGCTTGTTAGCTGTGGCATCAAGACGTCGGATACTTTGGCCGAGAGGCTCAACCGCGATTGCGCGCCACCGCGCGGTGATCATCCTTCATCACTTGCTGGCGACGAAAGCCGAAGCGGCTGACGACTATTCCAGTTCTGACATCCTTGCCGCTGCTTGCGCCGGCCGGCAAAAATTCGGCGAGAGGAAGTGCTTTCCCTGGATTGTGCTGCGTCTGTAAGGACTATTGCTGGCGCTCGGCCGCCCGCTCGGCAAAGTTGAAATTCTCCGAAAGGACGCCGTAGCCGGGATGGACGGCCTCGGCACCTGTTGTTATGCAGGCCGCGATGACGACCTCGACATCGAGATAGCTTTCGGCCGCGAATTCCAGGTGAGGTCGGGCGTCTTATAGGCGGCGACAATGTCGGCCTCGGATGTATTGACGACCTTCACGTCGCGATCTGTCAGCTTGATGCTTTCGAGCGCGCGAGCAAGCAGGTAATGCGAGACGGAATACGCGACCAGATTGACATTCTGGCCCCTGGTATCGGTAAGGCTCGTCATTTTCTTGAGGATTACGCCGTCATTGCCATTCGAAAAGTCGCCGACGAGCACGGCGGTCGTATCGACGCCGCCGGCGGCCGGAATGGAAAGGCCATCCATCTCGGCAAGCGTCACGGCGTCTAAGGCACGAAAAAATGCAATGTGGAAGACGGCATTTCAAGAACGGCGGCGACAATTTTTAGCACTCTGGGTCCTGGAGTGCCAATTTTTTCCTGAACGCTCTTGAACCTGAAAACTCAGCAACCAAATCAGTTCCGTCAGCCGCCCGTACGGGGCTGACTGTTGGAGACGCGAGTTTCCAGCGTCTCCATTCCATGTTGCTTTACGGAGGATATGGCTATGAGAAACGAATTCGACTTCGCCCCCCTTTACCGGTCCAGCATCGGCTTTGACCGCGTCTTCAATCTCCTCAACAATGCGCAGCGATTTCAAGCTGTCGATACCTGGCCGCCTTACGATATCGTCAAGGCCGGTGAGGACGAGTACCGCATAACCATGGCAGTTGCAGGCTTTGCCGAGGAGGATCTGTCGGTCACACATGAGCGAAACGTGCTCGTCATTGCCGGCGCGAAGCCCGACAAGGAGGATATGCAATATCTGCATCACGGCATCGCCGGCCGATCATTCGAACGACGCTTCGAACTGGCCGACCACGTCAAGGTGCTTGGTGCGAGCCTGAAGAACGGTCTTCTGTCGGTCGAGCTGAAACGCGAGATCCCCGAAGAGATGAAGCCGCGGCGCATTGCTATCGGAATGAATGAGGCCAAGCAGACCAAGGAGGAGACTGGGCCCCTACAGATCGAAGGCGAAAAGCAGGTGGCCTGATCGACCATGACGACGACCCGCGCCGGTCTTCTACCCGGCGCGGGCAATTGCCGCGGTTGGACGCGCTGCGTGTCATATTGGCTGACGGGAGCGACACAATGTGCTGCCACAGCCGCAGTCGTGAAGTGCCGAACGTGAGGGAGGTGATTGAAATGACCCTATCATCAGGAGAGGTAAGGGCCATCATCGGCCCGGTTGACGAGGTCTTGCTTGCAGACATTTTGGCGACAGGAGCTTCGGCAAATGAACTGGCAGAAGCCTGGGCCTGGGTCAATGCTGAAGAAGCTCTGGCCGATGAAGGCCGTCCGTTGCCGACGGGAAGAATTGCGCGGCTTGTTGATTTGCTGGATCCCGGCCAGGAAAACGAACTATGAAGCGCCGCTTGCCGTTTCTTTTCGCGACTGATCGGCAGGTAAAGAGCAGTGCCTACTGATAGAGCGTCCGGCCTTGTGTGACGCCGGCGGCAGAACGCGACAGCGAGCGCGGCTGAGGCGCGCTTTGACGACCACCCTTTCATTCGTCCACTTGGGCGCTATGCTTGATGCCAAGATACCAAGCTTAGGGCCTTTTATGACGGACCAACATCAAAGCGACTTTCGGGAGCGAATGACGATCCTCGGCGAACTTGACGCCGCCTCCTTCCTTCCTTGGATCCGACGCCATGCGGCTAAGCTCGGGCTTGCGCAGGCGATCGCCCATACCAGTTCCGATCGAGTCGAGCTCGACATCACCGGGCCCGTGGAGCTGATCGACATGATGGAGATCGGTTGTTTGCTCGGGCCCATCGATGTCTGGGTCGAGACGATACACCGCACACCAATTGGCAGAATCTCCTGACGTAGCGATCGATCCTTTTCTGGCCGCATGTGCATCGTATGCCTTATATTTAATCAAGATTGCCAATGCGGAAAAATTATGCAAACGTGACCGCACTGATTGGCGGACGCCGACCGTTAGCCGCGGATTCACCAACCAGGCCATTGATTTTATATAGAAAGCCGAGTGATGCTGCCTGACACGACGGGCTCTTGGACGCCAGTCGCCCTTTCCGCGGATTTGCCAGCGGGAACCGTTGTTCCGGCGCGGACGCCAGCCGGACCGATTGCTCTTTGGCGAAGTCAGTCGGGGCACGTGACAGCATCGGCAGACCGGTGTCCGCACCGCGGCATGCGCT
Source organism: Rhizobium sp. SEMIA 4085 (assembly GCF_013004495.1). Taxonomy (NCBI): domain Bacteria; kingdom Pseudomonadati; phylum Pseudomonadota; class Alphaproteobacteria; order Hyphomicrobiales; family Rhizobiaceae; genus Rhizobium; species Rhizobium sp. SEMIA 4085. The sequence continues at coordinate 59 of NZ_JABEPH010000450.1, read as the reverse complement.
TGTCTCACGGCTGCGTGCGTGGTGAGGCACTTTCGTGCATCGGTGTCTTAGACACATCT
>NZ_JABEPH010000449.1:0-4118 GCF_013004495.1 Rhizobium sp. SEMIA 4085 | reverse complement strand
CGAGAGGAGCATCGTGTCGACGCGGCGGCCGTCAAGATCGATGACCTCGAAGCGCCAGCCATCCTTCACGAAGCTTTCGCCGAGATCCGGCAGGTGTTTCAACTCTTCCAGCACAAGGCCGGCGACGGTCTGGAATTCAATGTCATCCGCCAGCTTGAAGTTCATGAATTCGGCGAACTCGTCGATCGGCGTCCAGCCGGAAACAAGATAGGAGCCGTCGCCGCGGCGAACGATTGCCTGCTCGTCAGTAGGTCCCTCCTGCAGTGCGCCCATGATCGCTTCCATGATGTCGCCGGAAGAGACAATGCCCTCGAAGTGGCCATATTCGTCGTAGACGAGCACCATGTGGACCGGTGATTTGCGGATTGCCTGGATGACATGCGTTGCCGTCGAAAGGTCTGAGATCACCGGAACTTCATGGGCAAGCGACTGGATGTCTGCATGGCCATGCGCATCGAGTGCATCGTAAAAGTCCTTCACGAAGAGCACGCCAAGCACCTCGTCAGAACTGTTACGGCGCACAGGCAGGCGCGAGCGGCGGGTTTGGTGCAGCTGCTTGCGAATGTCTTCGATGCTGTCTTCGATGTCTACGACTTCGACGTCGCGGCGAGGAGTCATCAAGGCTCTCGCCGTGCGGTCGGCAAGGCGCATGACGCCGGATATCATCGCCGATTCCTCGCTCTCGATCACGCCGGCACTCTGCGCCTCGGCGAGCACCGTCTTGATCTCTTCGTCGGTGACGCCCTCGCTGCCCTTTCCTGACTGACCAAGAAGCGTAAGCACAAGCTTGCCGGACGCGTCGAGAAGCCAGACGAGCGGCAAGGCAAGCTTGGAAAGCAGGGCCATGGCCGGAGCAACTTTGCTTGCCACCACTTCAGGTTCGCGAAGCGCAATCTGCTTCGGAACCAGTTCGCCGATTATCAGCGAAAGATAGGTAATGGCAACGACCACCGTGCCGACGCCAAGCGCATCGGAGACGGCGGGGGAAGCGCCCTGTGCGCTAAGCCAGGCCGAAAGACGGCCGCCCAGCGTTGCGCCTGAAAAGGCACCCGAGAGAACGCCGACGAGTGTAATCCCAATCTGAACGGTTGAGAGAAAGCGGCCGGGATGTTCGGCAAGTTTGATGGCTTGGGCAGCCCCGCCGCTCCCATGATCGGCCAGGACCCTCAGACGGGCGGGACGTGATGAAACGACGGCAAGTTCGGACATTGCGAGCACACCGTTCAAGATAGTGAGCAGCACAACGATTATGATTTCCAGAAACAAAAGAAGCCTTTGAGATTGACAGCGATGCCTCAAAATAGGGCCAAAGCGCCGACAATGAAAGCAAGGCTTGCATTTGCTTCGGCGATTTTTGCTCGGCGCTTTTGAATGATTGGGCGCTGACGCCCTCACTGTGCCGAAGCCGGTGAGACCCGCCATATCGTGTTGCCGACGTCATCGGCAACAAGCAACGCACCCTTGATGTCGATCGCGACGCCGACAGGTCGGCCGAAGGCCTTGTCGTCCGCCCCGACAAAACCCGTCAGGACATCGCGCGGCGGGCCGGAGGGCTTGCCATCGACGAAAGGCACGAAGATCACCTTGTAGCCGCTGCGCGGCTTGCGGTTCCAGGAGCCGTGCTGGCCGACGAAGGCACCGCCGACATAATCCGGACCAAACAGGTTGCTCGTGTTGAAGGTCAGGCCAAGCGAGGCGGTATGCGGACCAAGGGCATAATCGGGGACGATGGCGCTCGCAACCATTTCAGGGTTTTGCGGCTTTGCCCGGCTATCGATATGCTGGCCGAAATAGCTGTAGGGCCAGCCATAAAAGCCGCCTTCCTTCACCGAGGTCATATAGTCGGGAACGAGATCGCTGCCGAGCTCGTCGCGTTCGTTGACGGCCACCCAAAGTGCGCCCGTCCGCGGCTGCCAGGCAAGACCATTTGGATTGCGCAAGCCGCTTGCGAAGACGCGAACACCCTTTGTGGCAAGATCGATTTCGAGGATCGAGGCACGGTTTTTTTCCGCATCCATCCCGTTTTCCCCGACATTGCTGTTGGAGCCCACGGTGGCATAGAGCTTGGTGCCGTCAGGGCTCGCGATCAGGTCTTTCGTCCAGTGCTGATTGATCGGGCCTGCTGGTAGATCGGCAATTTTTGCGCCCGGCGCGGTGATCACCGTTTCACCTTGCTTATAGGGAAAAGCCATGACCGCATCGGTATTGGCGACGTAGAGCGTATCCTTGGAATATGCCATGCCGAAGGGCGAATTGAGATCCTTCAGGAAGACGGTGCTGGTCTCGGCTGCACCGTCCTTGTCGGCATCGCGCAGCAGGGTGATGCGGTTTGCACTTTTGACCTCGGCGCCGGCCCGCCTCATGAGCACACCTTCGAACCAGCCGCGGATGCTGAACCCGGCGTCTTCACCTTTTGGCGGCTTGTTGCTTTCGGCAACAAGGACATCGCCGTTCGGCAGGACATGGATCCAGCGCGGGTGGTCGAGGCCCCTTGCAAAAGCTTCCACCTTCAACCCCTCTGCGGCTTTTGGTGTGGCTCCTTCTGGCCAGCTGGCCGCTTCCGCGACATTGACTGTCGGGATCAACGTCGGGTTCGGCGCGGGGAGCATCGGTGAGGGACCGTATCCCTGCTCGATCGGGACGGTGGCGGATTCACGCTCAAAGACGAATATCCACCCGCCTGCAACAAGGATGAGAAGAAGGACGACAATGATGATCTTCTTCATGGATGATCTCCCATGCAAGACCGCGCTGGCGTTTTGACCGCTATGGGTTTCAACGCTCCTGATAAATTCGAATGATGGAGCAAGTGCCCCAAGGTTCAAGATTTCAACGGCCGCAGCTGTGCTTCTAAAGACCGCATCTTCCATCATGGCGTGTTGAAGAGGAAAAAGACCATATACGAGCGACTTGAGCGACCACGCAGTATGCTTGAGTCTTGAGGCATGTGCGTAACGAGACTGCCTCAAACTTCAGGCCCAGACGGCCCCATTGTACGATTGCGGACCTATGAAGTTTATCGGGAACCCCACCGAGTGCGAGGGCATTAATTCCTCCGTAGAAGGAGGACGCCATGCCAACAGTCTCCGTTGCACAGCCTTGCAGCGCTCAGGCAGAAATCATCTCGCTTCTTCCAGCTCTCAAAGCCTTTGCGAGGCGTTTCGAGCGTGTTGAAAGCGACGCCGACGATCTCGTTCAAGAGACGGTCTCCAAGGCGCTTTGTCATATCGAGCAGTTCCAGGACGGCACGAGCCTCAAATCCTGGCTCTTCACGATCATGCGCAATACCTATTGCAGCAGCTACAAGCGCCGCAAGCGCGAACCTGTCGGTTGCGTCGGCGACCTGACCGACCATCAGATACCGGTCAAATCGACGCAGGAATGGTCGCTGAGAGCCCGTGACGTTCAGGCAGCGATCGACAAGCTTGGAGCACCGCACCGCCATGCACTGCTGCTCGTGGTGAACGGGACAAGCTACGAAGAAGCGGCTGCGATCTGCGACTGCCAAGTGGGCACCATCAAGAGCCGGGTGAGCCGCGCTCGCAACCATCTTCTGGAAATGCTCGGCGAGACGCAATCGTCCGAAGCAGCCTCGTTACACTAGCAAGGGTGCCCAGCAATGAGCCGCCACGACAGGAACGAATGGATCGCCAAGAGGGCCTATGCACTTTGGGAAGCGTCCGGGCGCCCACATGGCCGCGATGCCGAGCACTGGGCACAGGCAGTGCGAGAGCGCGACGAGCTGGAGCGCACGCAGGCTTCTGTGGACGGGCGCGAGGTGCTGGTCCGGTTCAAACCAAGACCACCGGCCACGTCGCTGAAACCCTCCAGGCGCCAGCCAGCGATCGCCAGCGGCTGAAGGGTATGCAGTCCTGCAGTCCGTACAACCAGAAGCGGCTAAAGCTCTTATCAGCCGAGACGGGTCGCCTCTCTTACCCTGTTGCGCGATAATGGCAGATCGACCAGGCGCTTTCCCGTCGCATTGCGAAGTGCGTTGGCGAGTGCTGCACAGGTCGGTCCCTGCGCCGCCTCGCCTGTGCCGAGGAAGGGCTGGCCGGGCCGATCGAGAATATGCACTTCCACGCTTTGTGGAACGCTCCCGAAGCGCAGTATCGGAT
>NZ_JABEPH010000448.1:0-4120 GCF_013004495.1 Rhizobium sp. SEMIA 4085 | reverse complement strand
TTGAACCCCCAATGCGCCAGCCAGCCCAATAGTGGCATAAATATCATGATAGTCCTCCCGTTTGATGAATGCCTGTTAGAGGCCGCTCCCGCTGCCGGAGGCCCGGCAGATGAACCCTCCTCATTCGGCCCCGACGAGCATCGCCACCAGATCCTGCTGGTTTGACCGATTGGGCTTTTCGATTTCGCCGACCTTGTGCCCCTGCCGCAGCACCACTGCGCGGTCGGCCAATTCAACGACATGTTCCATATTGTGGGTGATCAGGATCACCGCATTCCCCTCGTCCCTGAGCTGGGCGATGAGGTTGAGAACTTTTCGGCTTTCGCGCAGTCCAAGTGCAGCCGTCGGCTCATCAAGGATGACAACCTTTCGCGCAAACACAGCCGCGCGGGCGACGGCGATGGCCTGCCGCTGCCCGCCCGACATCAGCGCCACCTGAGCGTCGAATCCGGGCAGCTTGACTTTAAGCCGGTCGATGACGGCTGCAGCTTCACTGTCCATCTGCCGGGTAGCAAGGAATCGCGCGCAACGTGGAAGCCATCGCGGAAACGACAGCTCCCGTCCACAGTAAAAATTTTCAGCCGGCGTCAGATTGTCGAAAAGCGCCAGATCCTGATAGACCGTTTCTATCCCGGCACTGCGCGCGGCGGCAGGATTATGGATCAAGACTTTGTCGCCATCAATCAGGATGTCGCCTTCGTCGAGCTCATGCACCCCACTGACGCATTTGATCAGGGTGGACTTGCCTGCGCCGTTGTCTCCCAGCAAGGCAAGCACTTCCCCACGATAGGCCATGAGGCCGATACCCTTTAGAGCATGGACCGCACCGAAACGCTTATGCGCGCTACGCACTTCCAGAACGGGTTTCGTCATCCCTGCGTTCCCGCCTGTTTGACCCGCATGCGGGCTTCGAGATGATTGCGCAGCACGTCCGACTCGACGGCCATTACGATGATCACTCCGATGGCAATGAGCTGGAAATAAAGGTTGACGTTGAGCAGGTTCAGGGCGTTGCGGATGACGCCGATCATCACCGCTCCCACCAGCGCATGTCCAAGATGCCCGCGGCCGCCGAGAAAACTGGCGCCGCCGATGATCACGGCCGCGATGGTGTCAAGTTCGAGCAGGTTGCCGTAGAGTGGCGAACCCGCCTCGGTGCGTCCGGAGAGAAGGATGGCACCAACACCGCAACACAGACCCGATATCAGGTAGGTGGAGACTATGACCTGATTGACCGGAATGCCCATGCGCCGAGCGGCGTCCGGCTGGCCGCCGACCGCGTAGATCCACCGGCCCCAAACCATATAGCGGGCGATTACAAACATAAGCGCTGCCACAGCTAGGACCACGAAGAACGAGTTCGGAACCGCAAAGCTGGTCCCTCCGCCGATGACGGTGATCGTCGCAGGCATTCCGCGCATGGTTGTGTGACCTATCGACAGCTCAAGCGCTAAACCGCGGGCGATGGAGAGCGTAGCCAGCGTGATGATGAACGGATGGGGCAGGCGGCCGTAGACATAGACCAGCCCGTTCACCGCGCCCACTGCGGCCCCCGCCAGCAGCATAGTAGCCATGACCACGAACGCAGTGTCGGTGACCCGGTACATCAGCGCTCCAAGAACCGTCGCCAGCGCCAGGTTGGCGCCCACCGACAAATCTATACCGCGGGTCAAAATGACGAGGTGCTGGCCAAGCGCAACAACGGCGATCACCGCGATTTGCGCCAGAATGTTGGAGATATTGCGGGGCGTGAAGAAGTTGGGGACGCTGAAGGTGAGGATAACAACAAGCGCGATAAGGATGATAACCGGCCCGGCGCTTAAGAACGTGAGTGCGACAGACAGTCCGGCCGCATGCCCTTTTTCAGCACCTTTTCGCATATCCGGGCTTCCCCCACGGAATCTGGCGTCCACCTGGCCCTCCTTCACATGACTTCTGCGGCCACGTTTGCTAATATCAGCAACGTATATTATCAAAGTCAATTGATTTATTACGTATAATATAACCAAGGGGACGGACGCAGGGGCCGGGCCGCCGTCCTTTCAGAACTAAGCCGTTGAATTTTTCACGACTGCATGGCAGATGTTTATTTCTACGAGGAAATTATCGACTTATGTCCAAATCTAAGAGGCAAGTGAGCTTGGGGCGGCCCACCATGATGGATGTAGCTGCAGCGGCGGGCGTCTCCCAGGCCACCGTCTCACTGGTTCTCAGCGGAACGAAAGGTGCGCGACTTGCCGAAAGCACGCGCGGTCGCGTGCTGGAAGCTGCCCAGGCGCTTGGATATCGTTTTGTGCGCCGCGGCACCAAGACAGCCCCAGGTGGGCAGTCCACCATAGTTTTCGTCGCCGATGAAACATCAACGGATCCCTGGATGTCGCTGGCCTTCGAGGGCGCTCGGGATAAGGCCCTTGAATACGGCATCAATGTGCTGATGGCAGTCAGCCATGGCGATGCCGATGTTGAGGCCAACATTATCGCAGGCCTGGGCAAATTGCCGATTCTTGGCCTGATCTACGGTACGATCCTGACCAGGCTCGTGCAGATTCCTGCAGCCCTCGCCGACCGCCGTATCGTCCTGGTAAACTGCTATGACGAACATCGCGAGCATCACTCCGTTTTGCCTGGTGATCTTCTGGGGGGCCGCACGGCGACCGAACACCTCCTGCTGTCAGGTCGTCGGCGCATCGGCTTCATCAATGGTCAACAGGGAGTAGACGCCGCGCGTGACCGCCTCAAGGGCTATAAACAGGCGTTGGCCAGCAACGACATCGTCTTCGATCCGGCTTTGGTGCGTCCGGGCAATTGGGAGCCATCTGCAGGTTACGAAATGACGCTGGAACTGATGGCGCTGGAAAATCCACCTGATGCCATCTTCTGCGCGAACGACATGATGGCAGTCGGATGTTTCGACGCGCTCAAGCAATTGGGCGCCAAAATACCGGACGATGTCGCCGTTATTGGCTTTGACGATCGCGATATAGCGCAGTACACGCACCCTCCCCTATCGACCCTCGTTCTGCCGCTCTATGAAATGGGGCGAACGGCTACAGAACTGCTTATCGATGCGGCTGGCGGCCTGCACACCACTCCCAGCCGCATAAAGGTTGAGTGTGAGCTAATTGCACGCGAATCCACCGCCAGCCGGCGCGTCGACAATGTCGAAGCCACCGTGGCGGCGCAGTGATCGTTTGAATACAGAACTCGATTGCAGCCCGCTGAGCATCCAGCGGCTTGTGAAACTCAGTCCTTGGCACCTGGAATGAAGATCTCACGCGAGGTCGGTGCGAATTTCCGCGATGACTTTGCGAGGGTGGCCTTCGGCACCTTTGTCCCCACAGATCGACGACTTTTCCCGGCGCGATCGAAACAATGCGTCGGTCAGGGCGTGGATTGCCTCAAGCGCTTGCTCACTTCCTCAAAGTCTCAGCGCGCTCATAGTCGACCGTTTCGGCTCGTCATCGGATTTGAATCGACGTGGAGCGCGCTTCCCGCCGTGCGGCGACCGGCGCCTCGTTGCATTTGCCTCTGGCCCTAAGAGGGACGCATCTTGGTTAAATTCCTGCTTGACGGTTTCATCAAATAAGTGCTGTTATTAGCATTAATATGATCAGGGCCGAAAACTATACTGATCAATAATATTGGTTCGAGTTGCCTTCGGTTCGTACATTACTGTGTATGCCGCGACGGGAGGATCAGGGCGGTAGACAGTTCTGGCGAGTGCCTCGACAGAATGTCCTGGTCGAGCCGGATGATCGAAATGGAACTGCCTTAAGGTACGCAAATCGGATAGCTGCCGCGGCCATTGGCGAGGGGCTAGACACTCCGTCCCTGGAATGGCGTTTCGGTGCCATAACGGCCTCGACCGCCTAGGAGGGCTGAGGGAGCTGTGCCTCTATTCGAGAGTGGGCATTGGACGGAGGGAAGCGAGTTGAAACTCCTGGTGACCGGAATAATGGGAAAGGTGGGAGCGAATCTCCTGCCCGAATTTCTGGCCAACGAAAAATTTTCCGGATGGTCCCTGCGCGCGCTCTGCAACAACCGCGTCATTGACCATCCAGCGGTCGAGATCGTGCGGGGGTCACTGTCGGACCAGCACGCAGTCCGTGCCGCCCTGGAT
>NZ_JABEPH010000447.1:0-4186 GCF_013004495.1 Rhizobium sp. SEMIA 4085 | reverse complement strand
CACCCATTGTCAGATGACCGCTGCGCAACTCCATATCGATAAGTCGGGAGATTGCCATGTATCGTGGGCTGTTGCTGCAGCTGAGGTCGGGTAGCCAGTCTTTCATCGGAATATCGCCATGTCCTTCTTTCATCGACATTGACTGTATATTGTTGCAACCACCTTCTGACACGAAGAATGTCTCAAGCTCCGATGCGAGTGTCGACCAGTTTACCCACTCAAGCGATTGGCGTGCGAGCGCAGAGCCATCCGGCCGCCACGGCTTACAAAAATGGCCTTTGCTGAGCGCGGCCACGATCGGCGTCGGCGACATCTGATCTTGCCAGAACACTTATATGAAAGCCGCCCAGCGGAGCGGCTTTCAGGTGCGCGATGATTGCGATCAGGCGTGGCGGGCCCCGCGTGAAATCGCTCCATCGAGATTGGCGATCTGATGCTCTATCACGTGATAATGAAACGTAGATATCATGCCGTCGCTCAGAGCCATCTGGATGGCTTGTCCGTGGATCGCGGCTTCTTGCGAACGGAGATCACGAACTTCAGCGGCGCTGAGCAGCCTTCGGCTTCTGTCAGCCGCGATACGGCCATCGGCGGCACGGATCTCAGAAAGTATGGCGTCCAATCGGCTGTCGGGGATGAACATCGGCATTGGATCCACGAGCGGGTCATCGTCGCCGGGCTCGGTCCGAGCCCAATGATCGCGACGATCATGCTCGCCGGCGCGCACACCGTGTGAATTGCGGGAAGCATGGGACGCAGCGAAGGCGGTTGCTAGTGGGACAGATATAAGGATGGCGGTGAGCGCCGTCTTAACGATCAAAGAGCGCATTTTGCATCTCCCGAATTTGGAGGACGATTGTCTTTTCATCCTCCCGTGTGCAGTGTCGTCCAGTTCCGTCGTGTCGCGGTGGTCACTCATCGCCGGCGGTTCTCGACCTGCAGCGAGACAGGATAGATCCCCGTCGGTGAGACCTGTAATTAACAAAAGATAATTTTTGCCGCTTCTGGACGTTCCGCAATCCAGCCTATCTTTGCGTCATGGCGGCGGGAGCGTGGCGGAGAGTGGCGATAGCTCTGCACGCCGTGGAGACATGACCAAAAGTGCCCTCCTGACGCGGACTCGTCGCGAGATGGTGCCCGATCTCAACCGGCACTCGCTCCAGCATTTCGATGTCCATCAGATCTGGACTCATGCCGACTATGGTGTCGCAACGGCTTCACAGCGCGAGTTCGCAAAGCCGATAGCACAAAGTGTTTAGGTTCTTCGGTAGGCCGGCCATGCCTGAACCTGGTGCCGACCGCTGACATGCCGAGCGGCTGGAGGCCCGGACTATGGTTAAGTACATCGCCTCATTTCCTCGCCGATCCATGATCGGAAATGCTTCACCTGGATCTTAGTGGCACTAGAGGAGGCCGTCAGCACCGTGTAGCAGTAGGACGATGGAACGAACAGATCGGCAGCCATAACAAGTCTGCCCGCCAAAATGTCGTCAGACGCGATCGCTGCAGATACCAGTGCCACCCCGTCACCGGAAACCGCCGCCTGGACGAGCAATCCAGCATGGCTAAAGGCTCGGGTGAAAGACAACGTCTTCCCAAGCATGCCCCGCGCTTCCAGCAATAGCATCCAAGGGTGCGTTGAACCTTCATAGATTATCGGAAGGCCATCTATGTCATCGATCAAGAGGTCCGGGCGCCCCGACCTTTCAAGAAGGCTTGGGCTCGCGACCATCACCAAGCGATCCGGGAACGTCAAGTCGTCTGCCACATGCGGTTCATACCTGGCATGTCGTACCACGACGTCGCATTTGCCCGACTTCAACGGTACCGGTTCATCTGTCGCCTCCAGCCTAAAGTCGACCTCTGGATAGGCGAGGTTGAAGCGCGGAATTCTTGGGATGAGCCATTTCATTGCGAATGAATGAGTCGTCGAAACCCGTAGCACCCGGTCGCCGGCGCCATCAGCAAGGTCGTTTATTTTCTGGTCGAGTAGCAGAAGTGCCTTGGCAATGGTCTCGGCAAGTTCTTTACCCTTATCGGTAATCGTCACGCCGCGCGGGTGACGCTCGAACAGGGAAAAGCCCAGCGTTTGTTCAAGAGTCTTGATCTGCTGGCTCACGGCAGCCGGTGTCTTATGAAGCTCAAGCGAGGCAAGCTTGAAGCTCTGCCAGCGCGCGGCGCATTCGAAATCAATAAGTCCCGCCAGGCTGCGCATTTGTCAGTCCATAAGACATAGAAATTCTTATTCACTGGCTTAGTATTTGTCGGTTGCGCAGTCAATGGATGCATGGGAATCAAGGATTAATTCAGGAGCTAGGAACCACCATGCAAAAAAATGCCTTAGTCATTGGCGGAACCCGTTTTTTCGGCCGGCTGTTGGTAAGGCGGCTTCTCGAAGCTGGCCTCAACGTAACCGTGGCGACCCGAGGAATCACCTCGGACGACTTCGGGACCACCGTTAGCCGCGTCACGGTGGATCGGCGCGACGAAGATGCCATGGACCGTGCCTTCGCTGGAAGAGGAGACTATGACGTCATCTTCGACCAGATGTGCTACAGTCCGCTCGACGCTCGGATATCGGAATCTGTCTTCGCCGGGAGAGTGGGCCGTTACATCATGGCGTCGACCATCGAGGTCTACGCGCAATTGCTTTGGGCCAAAAAAGCTCCGTTCGACGAAAATCTCATCGATCTAGGCAACGAGCGCGCAAATCCCGATTTTCCCTGGCGCGACGAGACATACTCCGAAAGCCTCTACGGGCAAGCCAAACGCGCTGCTGAGGTTTGGTTTCATCAGTCTGGCATACTGCCGGTGGTCAGCGTTCGGATCGGGCATATTCTGTCTGGGCCGGACGATTTCACCGGCCGGCTTCGAAGCTATGTTGATCGTGTAGCCAGCGGCCGACCGCTCTTTTATTCGATCAACAACGGCAAGAGTTCGTTTTTCAATCCCGCCGGAATTGCCGACTTTCTTTACTGGGCTGGGCAGCATACCTTTACTGGTGCGATCAATGCATGCGCGAACGGCACGTTGACGGCTCTGGAGATACATCAAGCCGTCGCATCAGTCATGGGAAGAGAGGCAAAAGCGGAGGCCATGACCGGGATTAGCCGCGCCGCAGTACTCAGTCCATATGACTTCCCGGCCGATTACGCGATGTCGAGCGCGAGGGCTATTTCTCTCGGCTACGAAGCGCCAGATGTTTCCCAGTGGTTGCCCGGTGTAATTGCCGCACACCTCGAGCGCGGACGGTAGGCCCAGCATGTTCGCAATGGAAACGATCGCTTCGTTCGTGCTTGCCTCTAGCCTCGTAATCCTCGTGCCAGGCCCAGCAACCTTCTTTGTCATGGGACAGGCCGGACGGGGCATGGGCGCCGCCGCCGGAGGCATTGCGGGAATTGTCGTTGGTGACATAGTCCTTATTACATGTGCTGGCCTAGGTTTTGCGGCCCTCGTCGCCCAATGGCCCTTTCTAATTGATGCAATCAAGGTCCTTGGATCAGCTTATGTAGCCTATATCGGAATAGGGCTGATCAGGCAGTCGTTGAGTTCCCAGGGCAGCATGGACAAAAGCGGTCAAGTTCTTCCGCCTCGGCACCAATTTGCCAAGGGAATTGCGCTGACGCTTTCCAATCCCAAACCGATCATATTTTTCGCAGGCTTCTTTCCCGCATTTTTACCGCTCGGCCAGCAGCCAACCTTATTCGGATTCTATGCGTTGGGCGCGATTTTTCAGATAGTTAACCTATGCTACTTTGCTGCATTGACGCTCTTGGTCCGGCTCTTCAGCCGGAGCCTCTCAAGGGCCGTTTTCCAGGGATCGCCCCTCAATCTGCTGAGCGGCATCGCCTTGCTCGTTTGCAGTGGCATCCTCCTCGCTACCCTTCTGTGAGCTGAAGCACGTTGGACGAAGTGAGAGATCCGATGCGCGAATGCACTCACAGCCTGGTGGAATACGCAAGACTTGCATAATTGCATCTCAGCGACGCTGTATGTGCAGATGAACGCTTCGAACCCGTCGGCTGGGAGGATGGGGCTCTTCGACCTAAAGTTCGGCCGCGCACATCGCGGCCGATCATCGTTAGTATCCCGTCATTTCCAAATAGCCATGCCCCCCAGCACTTCCGTTGAATGAAATTGGACCTTCCCAATAGGTCGGGGTAATCGCCATCCATGTATGGACGTT
>NZ_JABEPH010000446.1:0-4204 GCF_013004495.1 Rhizobium sp. SEMIA 4085 | reverse complement strand
GGGCCGGGTTGACCTTGCACATCGCCTCCGCGCGTTCGGCCGGTGATTGCAGGTCGCGCGACAGCCGCTCGCGCCAGCGTGCCAGCCATTCGCCGCAGGTCTCCGGCTCGCGGAAGCTCGCGGTAAAGGCCGTCTCCGCCGCACCGTCGCCGGCAAGGGCGCAAAGCCGCCGGAAGGCCAGCGTGAAATCCGCCTTTCCGTCCTGCATCAGCGCCAGCAACGACTGAATCAGGTCCAGATCGCCGTCCTCTTCCGAGACGAGGCCAATCTTGCGGCGCATGCCCGAAAGCCAATGTGCCTGGAACCGCTTGCCATAGTCCGTAATGACGTCGTTGGCGCGCTCGACGGCCCTGTCCTGATCCGAATCGATCAGCGGCAGCAGCGTCTCGCCTAGGCGCGCAAGGTTCCATTGTCCGATGCCGGGCTGGTTGGCATAGGCATAGCGACCGTGATGGTCGATCGAGGAGAAGACGGTTGCCGGATCATATGCATCCATGAAGGCGCACGGCCCGAAGTCGATCGTCTCGCCGGAGATTGACATGTTGTCGGTGTTCATCACGCCGTGGATGAAGCCGACATGCAACCAGCGGGCAATCAGCGCCGCCTGCCGCTCGCAGACCGCTTGGTAGAGTGCAAGATATGGGTTTTCGGCAGCCTCCAGCTCTGGATAGTGCCGTTCGATCACATAGTCGGCGAGCGCCTTGATGCCTTCGACATCGCCGCGGGCCGCGAAGAACTGAAAGGTGCCGATGCGGATATGGCTTCCCGCAACGCGGGTGAAGACCGCACCCGGCAGCACCTCTTCGCGATAGACGGGCTGGCCGGTCGAAACTGCGGCGAGCGCCCGTGTCGCCGGGATACCGAGGGCATACATCGCCTCGCTGACGATATATTCGCGAAGCACCGGCCCGAGTGCTGCACGCCCGTCGCCGCGGCGTGAGAACGGTGTCTGTCCCGCGCCCTTCAGCTGGATGTCCTGCCGCTTGCCGTTCCGGTCGATCACCTCGCCGAGCAGGATCGCGCGGCCGTCGCCGAGCAGCGGCACGAAGCCTCCGAACTGGTGCCCGGCATAGGCCATGGCCAGCGGTTCGGCGCCTTCCGGCAGGAGATTGCCGGAAAAGATCGCGGCACCCTCGCGTCTCAGCAAATCCACATCGAGCCCCAGTTGGGCGGCGAGTTCCTCGTTCAGCTTGATCAGCCAGGGCTCCGCCGCCCGCGACGGCTCCTGCAGCGCAAAGAAGTGCTGCGGCAACCGCGCATAGCTGTTGTCGAACGGAAAGGCGCACACGGGCGCAGCTTTTTTAAGAACAGAGGTCATAGGCCATAGGTAGGGCCGCGCCGCTGCGCATGCAAGCGCACGGCAGCGGACACATCTGCCGCCATCGGTCACTGAGCATGCACCGGCCCTGGTTTGTCGGTTCCGGTTGGCTGATCGGCGACATGCGCATGATACCCGTTCGGACCGATGCCGATATCCCGCAACAGGTGACCGTCGAGGCCCTCAAAGGGTATCAGCCCGGCATCGAACAGCTCGAAGGCTTCGTGCTGATGCTTGTGTTTGTGGCGGAAAGCATAGCGCACTGCTTCTTGGAGCAGGTGGCTCGGCCGCCATTGTTGGATCGTAACCATCATTACACCTCATGCGCTCGCTGCCTGCGGCGGTAGGCAGGCTTCGCAGATTGCCATGACATGCCGGTGATCAGTACCGCAGCAGCCGCCCAGCACGCGCAGCTGCGGCATGCTGGACAACAGCCTCCGGTAGCGATTGCCGAAATCGATCGGATCGCCGGCGTCCAGCGTTTCGCTATCGTCGAGCTCGGCATGGCTCATCATCGAGGCATTGGCCCGGATGCCGCAAACACGCTTCACCCAGGCGCTATCATGATCGAGTGCGGCCTCGAAATGCGTCGGGTGCGCGCAGTTGATCATGTAGTAGGCTGGCGCGCCGCCGGTCGCCGCATCCGTCGTTTCGATCGCATCCTGGATGCTGCGCCCGGTCACGAGCCTGCCGTCCGTTTCCACGGTAAAGGAGATCGCCGACGGCATGCCATGGGCCCTGGCGGCGCGGGCAACCCCGATCGCCTCGTCGATACTGGTGAGCGTGAAGGCCGTCACCATGTCCGCCTTTGTCCCGGCGAAAGCCGCGATCTGCTCGCCGTGGTAGTCCTCGGCTTCCGAAGCGTTCATCGCGCCCGCTTTGTAGCCGTCGCCGCGCGGGCCGATTGCGCCGCTGATGACGATCGGCATCTGCGGCCGCTCGTATTCGCCCCTCAGCTCGGCGAGCAATTCGACGGCATCCTCGTTTGCAGTCTTCAGAGCTTGCGGCGAATAGCCGAGCTTGTTGCCCCAGTCGGCGTTGGCGCGCCAGGTCGCCGTGTCGAGCACGAAGCCGGTGCCGTGCTGGCGCGCGATATCGAGATAGCGCCGGTAGTATTCCTTCAGCTTTCGCCGTCCTTCTGGCGAGGCGAGAAGGACGAAGGAAGCGAAATGCGCAAGCTCCATGCCCTCGTGGAAGATCAGCGTGGTTTCCATGCCGCCGTCGGTGATGAATGTGCCGCCGCTTAACTGCGGCAGTCTGTCTCTGTATCTGCTCATCGGTAGCTCCGCCCCTCGTTTGACCGGTCGGATCGATCGGCCATGTGAGATTTCTCCCCCTTTAGAGCCTGCTAAACTAGCCAGCTTGCGGTATACTGGTGGCGATTTCCAAAGTTGCTGTTTGAAATCAAACGGTTGGGAGGATGAGGCGGTAGGGTGTTGCGTTAGGCCGCGATGAAAAACTGTACCGGCGGTACAGGAGGGGTTAATGCGCAAGGGCGAGGAAACGAGAACCCGCATTCTTGATGTGGCGGAGGCGGCCGTACTCCAGAAGGGTTTCGGCGGCACCTCCATCGAGGAGCTGATTGCCGAGACCGGCATCACCAAGAGCGGATTTTTCTATCATTTCAAGGATAAGAACGAACTCGCGAAAGCACTGCTCAACCGCTACATCGAAAACGACGAGCGGATCTATGACGAGATCTTCAGCCGCGCCCGCGACCTTGTGGACGATCCGCTGCAATCCTTCCTGCTCGGCCTCAAGCTTCTGTCCGAACTGCTCTGCGATCTGCCGAACGGCCATCCCGGCTGCCTCGTCGCCACCATCTGCTATTACGAACGGCTCTTCGACCGCGAGATTCGGGAGACGAACAGGAACGCGGTACTCGCTTGGCGCTACCGCTTCCGCGGCATGTTCGAAGAGATCATGGCCGTCTACACGCCGCGCGAGCCGGTTAATATCGACCACCTCGCCGACATGGTATCCTCCGTCCTGGAAGGCGGCATCGTGCTGTCGAAGGCCCTCAAGGAACCGAACACGCTTGCCGAGCAGATCCTGATGCTGAGGACCTTCGTCAAGTTGCTGTTCCAGCCTTTCGTGGAGGTCTCGAGGGCGTAGGCTTAGCGAATGCGGCTACGTGGGGCCATGCGGTGCAGAAGGTCTCGGCGTCTCCACTTTCTCCCTCATCTGTGTGCCTGTCAAAGAGATCCAGCCACGGCGCTTCCGCTCCGTGAATGACGTCGTGTCTGAATGTGGTCTCCCGCGCTGAAGGACTTGGGCGCGCTGGATTCCTGTGACAGGCACAGGAACGAATATGGGATGGGCCTGGTGGCAAAATGCGCGCATCCAGCGGATCCATACCGTCAAGGCGGCGTGCGAGGAGTGACCCTTCGAGGCCCTGCGGCTTCGCCTCAGGCACCTCAGGACGAGGGCCGTGCCCGCGGGCACCGGCGATCAGCCCCCATCCTGAGATGCAAGACCGCAGGGCGCAGCCTCGAAATATTCTACGGTGCGTCTTACCCGCGGTCCTCCATCGCCGCCGCCATCTCGGCGAGCTTGCGCACGGTGTTGAGGTTGCGCGACGTCCCTGCCTTCAGCGCCGGAAGCTTGAGCTTCGATTTTCCGGAGCCGATCGGATAGTGCACGTAGATCTCGCGCCCAGCGACCTTCGCCTCCTCGCCGTCCGGCGCCACCATATTGTCAAGGGCACCCTTGGGGGCAGCCTCGGGCAGGAAGGTCACCAGCAGGAAATTCGGCTTGGCATCGGGAAAGGGCGCCTCGTCGACGATCTTCTGCAACTCCTTGCGGCTGCGGAGCATCACGCCCGGCTTCTTGCCGAAATTCCGGGCCAGGGCCCCGTCCAGCCGCCTCGCGGGCGCGGCCCCGGTC
>NZ_JABEPH010000445.1:0-4219 GCF_013004495.1 Rhizobium sp. SEMIA 4085 | reverse complement strand
ATCTCAATGTGCCCCTCGGCAAGGCCAGCGTCAGAAGATTTGCCGATCAGGAAATCTTCGTCGAAATCCAGGAAAACGTCCGCGGCGAAGACGTCTTTGTCGTCCAGTCGACCTCCTTTCCGACGAACGATCATCTGATGGAACTGCTGATCATGATCGATGCGATGCGCCGTTCGTCCGCGCGCCGCATCACGGCTGTTCTTCCCTATTTCGGCTATGCCCGCCAGGATCGCCGCGCCTCAGGTCGCACGCCGATCTCCGCGAAACTGGTCGCCAACCTAATCACCGAGGCCGGTGCCGACCGCGTTCTGACGCTCGACCTCCATGCCGGCCAGATTCAGGGATTCTTCGACATCCCGACGGACAACCTCTACGCCGTCCCGGTTCTGACGCGCGATATCAAGGCCAATTACGACATCAGCAACGTCATGGTCGTTTCACCGGACGTCGGCGGCGTCGTCCGCGCCCGTTCGCTTGCCAAACGCCTCGACTGTCTTCTGGCGATCGTGGACAAGCGTCGCGACCGCCCAGGTGAATCCGAAGTCATGAACATCATCGGCGACGTCGAAGGCAAGGATTGCCTGCTGATTGACGACATCGTCGATTCCGGGGGCACGCTTTGCAACGCCGCCGATGCGTTGCTGGCCCAAGGTGCGGCTAGCGTCACCGCCTACATCACGCACGGCGTTCTTTCCGGGGGCGCGGTCACCCGCATCACCTCGTCGAAGCTGCGCGAACTGGTGATCACCGACTCGATCCAGCCGACCACGGCCGTCCAGTCCGCCCACAATATCCGCGTCATCACGACCGCAACCCTTATCGGCGAAGCGATCAACCGCACCAGCCAGGAAGAATCTGTTTCCAGTCTCTTCGACTGAGAGTTTTCTTCGTCGGCAAAAGATAGGCAAGGTTGTATTTTCGTCTTCTTCGGCGGCCCGCTTTCGGCTAGTCTCACGCAAAGTGATTTGCATGGGAAGCCATATGACGGCAATCAATATGAAAAGTTCAGTAGGCTCGAAGCGCTTTGCGATTCTCGCGCTTATTCCCCTGCTTTCCGCCTGCCCGGTAGAGGTCGATCCCGGTCCATCGCGCCCGCCGCCCCGCCCGTGGCCGCCGCAGCAGCAAATGTGCACCATGGAATATGCGCCGGTCTGCGGCGAACGCGGCGGCCGGCTTCAAACCTTCGGAAATGCCTGCCAGGCCCGCACCAGCGGCTTCATGATCGTCGGCCGCGGCGAATGCCGCCGCGCCCCGCCGCCCTTTGCGCGCCCCGAGCCGGATCGTCCCGGGCGCCCCGACTGGCCTGATCGCCCGGACAGACCTGCCCGTCCGGAACGTCCGGGCGGCATCTGCACACGCGAATATGCGCCGGTCTGCGGGCAGCGCGGCCGTCAGACACAGACCTTCCCGAACCGCTGCGAGGCAGGCAATGCAGGCTTCCGGATCATCAGCGGCGGCGAGTGCCGTTTCTGATCATCGGCGCCGATGCCCGGCGATGATTTTTGGCCCAAAGGACTGGCCGCCTAACCCGGCCGTGCCAAAACGGTTTGGAAAGGCGGGGCACCGTGTCAACTTGACTTCACCCAAGACCTCGATTGGCGCAAACCGCACAATATCCAACGCATCGAATGTAACGGAGAATTGTGCCTCTATTTCGGATGCCCACTTGATGGCGGGCTCGAACATGGACCCTGGGATCTTCATTGCGATCGTGCAATGAGGCACCCAGCGATCGGGGCGATAGTGCTCAAGACAGAGCGCTGGGTCTATTTCACGATGGACGGCCGCGTGAAGTTGCAGCAGCCGGTCATTCGATAAAGGACGCGCCCACAATACTAAGAATTCGTTTTGAAAATAGCCAATACCCGAAAAAGTCACGGCTATTGCCGATTGCGCGCCTAAAATTCTCGACAGCACATCGGTGGGCGCAAAATCCTCATACACCGCTAAGGTCACATGCGGAGGATAGTCTAGGGCCTTCATCGAAGGAGCAGGTTCGAACGCGGCCGCTTCCTGCCAAAGCTCGACTATCGGCAATGCGGTCTCGTTTAAGCATTTCAGACTTATCGCATGAGGCATGCGCGAAACGCCTCCAACGCCATTGTCGGTTTTAGGCGTCCAGGGCGGCCGTGACAATCATTGTCGCCTGATGCTCAGCAAAATCACTCCTGCTTATCCGGCCCCTTGAGCTGCTGGCCATTGACGGTCACCGTGCCATCGGGGATGACCGTCACGTCCCAGCGCTGCCGGCCGTCCGGATCTGTCTTGGCAAAACCCTTGACCATCAGCATTCCGAAGGACGCCTGATTGAGCTCGGGATTGGTCTTGGCAAGCTCCTGAACCGCCGCGATGGTCTTGTCGTAGTCGCGCGCCAGAATGGAGGCCTGCAGCGCATAGTCGTCCTTGCCCGCATCGATGCGGCTCTCGACCTTTGCGGATATGTCGATGTCGTAGACGCCGGACTTGGCGCTGACCTTCGAAAAGTCGATCACGAACCTGCCATCGCGGAAAAGCCGCTCCACGGCCCTTTTGCCCGCGTCCTCCCCGCCCTGCGGCGGTTTGGTGAGATCAAGTTTCATGAATTCATCACCGAACGCCGCAAAATCCATATCCGGGATGGCGAACTGCACAACGACTGCCTGGGGCAGAAAGGCGGAATAGGCGGCCGGAATCATCGGGCTGTCAAATGTGACGTCGGCAGCATTCAATGCAACGCCAAGCTGCGTTGCATTGCTCGGCCCATTTACAGCCAGGCGGTAGCCGAAGCTCTTGGCGCCGCCTCCACCCGCAGCACTCGTCACTGCAAGATTGTTGAGGGTGATGGTTTCCTCAAGCGAAGAGATCAGCGGAAAAGCATCGCGCAGCATGCCCTTCAGCTTTTCCTCGCTCTCCTTGCTCATCTGCTTTTCCTCGGCATGGTCGACTGCGAAGACGACAATGTCCCTCAATTGCTTTGCCGGCAGGCTGTTGACCTTGGCGTCGAAATCGATGGTATCGGCAGTGATCTGGAGCGGCGGCATTTCCTTCCCGCTCACCTGCTCGGCAAACGCTGTCAAAGTGCCGTTCGCTGCAAAGTCCGTCCTGTCGGCGGAAGCGCCATCAGCGGAGGTGAGCTTGTATTTCACGTCGCCGAAGCTGGCATTGACCTGTTCGGTATCGGTCGCGGTCGTGACTTTGATATCCTTGGCGCTGAAATCGCCGGAGCGGAAATAGCTGATCGCCGGATCGAAGACCGAAGTATAAACCATTGAGGCGATGGAATAGGTGAAATCGGTGCGCTTCTGGTCCGGTCCCTTGAAATGTCCGGAAACGTTCAGGCTGTTGTCGCCTTCGACATTCCAGAGCCCGTTGTCCTGCGGCGTGGCGAACATCGAAATCGGTTTCAGGCCGTTGATCGCAAAATCCGCCGGGTTGACCTTGGAAAGCAGCTTGGCCAGGTCATAGATGATCTCGTAGCGCGAACCGGCCGGATTGACGGCGACGACGCCGCTCTTGGCAATGTCTTCGGGCAGCAGGCTGTTGAGATTGTCGCGAATGGCGTTTGCTCCATCCCGGTCGATCTCGGCCGCATGGGCCGCCGTCATCAATCCGAGAACAACCGCGCTCGTCGCCGTCATCAGCCTGTACCGCATGAAAGTGCTCCTCCGCCTCGTCGATCGGCGGTCATGTGAAATGTGCGCGGTCGGATGTCAACTCAGGCTTGCCGAAAAGGCAAGCCCTGTAGCAGCTGAATCGCAGTATTTAAAAACCGAATTTGATGCCGGTCCCGTCTCTATTGTATTACGGCGTAGGATTACTCTGTTTGGCAGTATCCTGGCACTGACCGGCAACCCGAGAGATAGGGCCCGCGTCGCCTTGCGTTTCCGCTTCACTTATACTATAGCGCACGCGTCCGCGCAGACACCCTTGGAGGCAACGCGGATGAGGAAGGCCCAAACGCCCCTCCAGTCACCGGAAGGATGATTCCGCACGGAGACTCTCCAAATAACCTCGAAAGGAATAGCCATGAGCCAGGAAACTTACGAGCTCAAGGCCGAGGCGCGCGAACGGGTTGGTAAGGGGTCCGCCCGTGAACTTCGCCGCAACGGTTTGATTCCCGCTGTCATCTATGGTGACAAGCAGGCCCCCATTTCTATCGCTCTCAGCACCAATGAGGTGACGAAGCGCATTCATGCCGGTAGCTTCATGACCACTGTTGCGACAAACGCCGGCGGCGGCG
>NZ_JABEPH010000444.1:0-4224 GCF_013004495.1 Rhizobium sp. SEMIA 4085 | reverse complement strand
ACATCGTGCCGGTCTTGGTCGGCGATGCGGCGAAGTGCAAATGGATCTCGGATCTGCTGCTCGACAATTTCGGCGTCTATGTCCAGCCGATCAACTATCCGACGGTGCCGAAGAAGACCGAACGGCTACGCATCACCCCGACGCCGCTGCATTCCGATGCCGACATCGAACAGCTGGTCGCAGCACTCCACTCCCTCTGGTCGCGCTGCGCGCTCGCAAGGCAGGTCGCATAAATGCTCCAACGGTTTATCCCAAAGGCTAAATTCGTCTGTCCAATCATCCTCGGTGGGCCATCTCCATGACAAGGCGCGCACGCGCATTCAGCTGCAGGAGATCGGCAAGTTGGATGTGACGATCGCGCTCGACGATTTCGGCACAGGCTATTCCTCGCTCGATACGATGCGCGTTTTCCCCTTCGACAAGATCAAGCTCGACCGTAGCTTCGCCATTCGCCCCGACCAACTCGATGAAGATATTCATCTTCAATTGCGCCAATCATATGCAAAACCCATATTAATTTGTTTGTTTTTGCGTATGATTAGCGGATGCCATCTCTCGAGATTACATCGAAAAAAGGTAACAAGCGGGTACTCGACGTTTACCCGCGCAGAGGCTTTGGCTGA
This sequence comes from Rhizobium sp. SEMIA 4085, assembly GCF_013004495.1. NCBI lineage: Bacteria > Pseudomonadati > Pseudomonadota > Alphaproteobacteria > Hyphomicrobiales > Rhizobiaceae > Rhizobium > Rhizobium sp. SEMIA 4085. The sequence continues at coordinate 3,601 of NZ_JABEPH010000444.1, read as the reverse complement.
GCTGTCGCTTAAACCCAACGCCTTCACTGCAGCTTTGACACGTCAAATCTCCAAGAAGAGATTAGCCAATCCGAGGCATGGATTTTACATCATCCTGCGGCCTGAGGACAAGATTGCCGGTGCTCCAGATCCGGCGCGCTGGATCGAGCCGCTGATGAAATATCTGGGCATAGACTACCGGATTCCCTTCTTACGCGCGGCCGCGATGCACGGCTCCTCGCACCGGGCCGCGATGGTGCTTCAAGTTGTCGTCCCGCAGCAGTTCCGCTCGATCGTGATCGGGCGCCACCGCATCCCAGTTCATCTATTTGACGCCCGCCATCTTTAGCGCAACCAACCAAAAGGAATGGCTGACTTCCCTGAAAACGGATGCCGGCTACGCTCAGGCTGCAGGCGTGGAGCTAACGCTTCTGGACTGCATCCGCTACTTTAAGCGCGCCACGGGTATCAATGGTGTTGCGCAAATTGCGAAGGACATCGGCGACAGAGCGAATCCGAAGAAGTTGGCGTCGATTGCGCAGCACTTCGGAAATACGTCAGTCCGACGCCTCGGCTATTTGCTCGAATTGTCGAAACACAAAAAACAGGCTGACGCATTGCAACCATTTGCCAAGCAAACGGACAAGTATACGCCACTCGATCCATCGGTAAGGCCTCTGATCGAGGGCCTTTCCATTTCTGAAACAAGAGATGATCGGTGGCGTCTCGACATCAATGAAACCGTGGAGATCGATTTTTGATCCCGAATTCGCATCTAACAGTCTGGGCTACCCAGGCGCCTTGGCCGGACTCTCGCCAGATCGAACAAGATCTCATTATTTCTCGCGCGCTCTGTAACCTCTTTTCGGCACCGAAGCTCCAAGGCAAGATCGCCTTTCGAGGTGGCACGGCAATCAACAAACTGCTTTTCAAACGGCCCTTGCGCTATTCAGAAGATATCGATTTGGTTCCAATCGATGCAATCCGCGGCGCTCTGTCATGGCTAGGAAAGTTCAAGAGAGAGCAGGCGGGCCATTCTACGCACCTCATCTTCCGGTTCGCACCGGAGGCGGAGCTTGAACCGACACTCAAGCTAAAGGTGGAGATAAACACACGCGAGCACAAATCGTTGTTTGGGACGCGCATACCCCCTCAAGGTAGAGAATGGGTGGTTCGTCTGTGCCGCCGATATCGTATGATATGACAAGGAAGAGCTGTTTGGCACAAAGCTCCGGGCTCTCCTGCAGCGGAGAAAGAACCGCGATCTCTTTGATCTACATGAAGGTTGGCGCGAGCTTTCTCTCGACGCGGGGCGGCTTGTCGCTGCTTTCGAGCATTACCTTTCGCTCGAGGAGAATGTAATCTCGCGGGCGAACGCGGAGCAAAGAATGCTTGAAAAGCTGACAAAAAGCCTGACAGAGGACATCGCGCCCTTGGCTTCCGCCAGGCGTAGAATTCACGGGCGACGATGCGATTCATGCGTTCGGCGTCATTTGGACCCATGTCTTACCGCTGTTCAAAGGTGAGCCATGGACGTCGTCGGAAAAAGCGACAGAGCAAATTCGCGAGAAGAAATTCCCTCGGCTTCTCCTGTGGCCGACAGCCAGGTAAAAGGTTGAAATTGACAGAGAATATCTTCGCCGGGCGCCCGTCATGGTGCCGCTTGATAAGCGGGTCCGCGGTTCATATCCCGCTTGATCAACGCCGCCGAGATACTTGGGATTCGCGGCGTTTTGGTGCATGCGATTTCGGATGACGCACGAGCCTTCTACGAAGCGGTTGGCTTTCTGCCTTCCCCGTCCGACCCCATGATGCTGCTGGTCGGGTTGCATGACCTCAACAATGCGCTGACTTCCTGACCAAGCTGATTGCTAGATCGCTGAAATCAAATCCTGACCTCCGGCGCAAGAAATGAGGTGCCGAGGGTTCCGATCTGTTCAAGATCTGGGCTTGGCGGACGATTTTCTGGGTATGAGGGTCGGAGCCGAAATACGGACTCGATCGTCAGCTGAAATGGCGCCGCTCGTGAGCAGATCCAAAGCGTTTGACGCAATCTGCTCGAAGGGGACGCGCAGTGTCGTGAGCGGTGTCGGAAGATGGCTGACGATCGGGATATCGTTGTATCCGACGACTGAGACATCGTTGGGTACGGATACTCCGAGGCGTGACAGGCCGGAAAGAGCACCGATTGCGGTGTTGTCGTTCACGGCAAAGATCGCCGTCGGACGATCTTCGAGGCGCATGAGCTGCAGGGCCGCATCCGCTCCGGCGTCGATCCCGAAGGTCGACGGCACAATGCGATCCGCGCGGACCGAGATGGCGGCCTCTTCCAGTGCCTGCCTGTAGCCTTCGACGCGCCCGCGCGAGCTGGAGGCATATGAAGGACCGGCAATTACTCCGATACGACGATGACCGAGGTCCAGGAGGTGGCGTGTCGCCAGATATCCGCCCAGCCTGTCGTCGCCCACCGAAGACAGGCTCCGTCCATCCGTACGCAACGCCAGGACAAAAGGTACACCTCGGGCAACCAGCTCGTCAGGAAAATCGTCATCCTCGCGTGCAGTCGAAAGAATCAAGCCGTCGACGCCTCGTTTCAGAAGTGACTCGGCAGCAAGTCTGTCGGCCTGGGGTTTATCATCGGTTGTCGCGACAATGGCGAAGCGGCCACTTTTGCTGCACGCTTTTGCCAGGGACTCGTAGAGCATTGCCATGACGGTATCGGTCAGCCGGGGCACGATCACGCCAACCGTCATCGTGTTGCCGCGTCGGAGGCTCGCCGCAGAGACGTCTCTGACATAACCCATGTCTTCTGCGATTTTCCGGACGCGGCGCGAGGTTTCGTTGTCGGATCGGGGAAGTCGCTCATCGAGGATCCGCGACACTGTAGATTTTGAAACGCCAGCAGCCGACGCAACGTCGAGGATAGTCACCCGTGTCTGGCGGTTCGCTTCTTCGGGCTTTGAATCCATTTCACTTTTTTCCATTTACGGCGCTCTCGCGATCAATGCTCCCAAGCATGCATCAAAAAAAATGTTGACTCCAGCAAAATCGGAAACGATAGTGGGAACGTTCCCGTTAACGATCCCATCGCTGATCACGAAGGCGACAGCGGCTATCAAGGAGGAGACAACCTATGCCAACGATGGATTTGAGGGGCCTGAGCCCGGCACCCGTTACCGCGTTTACCCGCGACGGAGGGGTCGATTATCCGGCCAATGCCCGTATCGCCAAATGGCTTGCCGGCATGGACGGCGTCAAGAGCTTAGTTATCCTTGGTCATGCCGGCGAAGGCACGTTCCTGACCGAGGAAGAGCGCCTGCAGCTCATCCGCACCTATGTCGAAGCCGTCGATGGTCAGGTTCCAATCATTGCCGGCATCACCGGCGAGGGCACCAAGGTCGCCGCTGAAGAAGCCAAGAAGTGCAAGTCTGCCGGCGCGACGGGTGCTCTTGTCTATCCTAACCATGGCTGGCTGCGTTTCGGGTTCCAGAAAGGCGCGCCGCAAGATCGCTACAGGGCCATCTGGCAGGAATCGGGCCTGCAGTGCATCCTGTTCCAGTACCCGGATGCCACCAAGGCTTCCTACGACCTCGACACCCAGCTTGCGATCGCGACCCAAGAT
>NZ_JABEPH010000443.1:0-4228 GCF_013004495.1 Rhizobium sp. SEMIA 4085 | reverse complement strand
TGTCCCACTCTCGCCGTCGGTGCCTCGGCGGTCATCGACGCGGCAGATGTCATTCCGCAGGCAATACGCGAGGCGGGCGGGCGTATCTTGAGCGTCGGCATGCCCGTCGATCCGGGAAATCTGATGGTCCTCGGCAGCATCGGCGAGACTTATGTCGTCGGTGCGCCTGGTTGCGCCCGCAGTCCGAAGGAAAATGGTTTTGACTGGGTCCTCGACCGCATTCTGGCCGGTGAAGAGCCGAGTGCGCATGAGGTGACCGGGATGGGCGTCGGAGGCCTGCTAATGGAGATACAATCGCGGCCGCAGCCGCGCGATGTGCCTGCCAGGAAACGCGCCGACGCTTCCGTTGCGATCGTCCTGCTTGCCGCCGGCAGGGCGCGCCGCATGGGCGAGGGCGGCCAGCAAAAGCTTCTTGCGGAATTTGATGGCATGCCGCTGATGCGCCGCTCGGCATCCATTGCTGTTGCCAGCAGGGCTTTATCGGTTGTGGCCGTAACGGGGCATCGCCGTGCTGAGATTGAAGCAGCACTTGAAGGCTTGAACGTGCAGCCGGTCTTCAACTCCGATTATGCCTCCGGCATGGCAAGCTCTCTCGCGGCCGGCTTCGCACATGCCCATGCGAACGGCGCCGAGGGCGTCCTTGTCATGCTTGCTGACATGCCGGGGGTCTCGACGGCGGACCTCGATCACTTGATCAGCGCGTTCGAGCAGGCCGAGGGCCGGGCGATCGTTCGGGCGGTCTGCGGAGGCAAACGCGGAAATCCGGTCATTCTGCCGCGATCATTGTATCATGCAGTGCTTTCACTCGAAGGCGATGTCGGCGCGCGCCACATCGTCGAGACGGCGCGGCTGCCGGTCGTCGATGTCGATATCGGCGAGAGTGCGCATCTTGACGTGGATACGCCGGAGGCTATTGCCGCAGCAGGCGGCATATTGAAGGAATAGCAATGGACGCGGCCGGTATAGAGGAAATGTTTCAGGGGCTCGGCCCCGTGACGATCAAGCGTATGTTCGGCGGCAAGGGCATCTATCACCTCGGCCGTATCGTCGCGGTCGAAGTTGGAGGCGAAGTGCTGCTCAAGGCCGATGACAAGAGCTCGCCCGAGTTTGCCGCAGCAGGCTCCAGCCAATGGTTCTATGAGGGCAAGAAGGGCAATCCGGTAAAAATGCCTTACTGGTCGATCCCGGACGCGGCTTATGACGATCCGGATGAAATGGCGAAATGGGTGCGGCTTGCCTATGAGGCGGCGCTTAGAGCCGAATGATCAGCGGAAGTCTTCGTTGTCGAGATAACCGATTGCGGCCTTGGCAAAGTCGGAAAGTGGTGTCGGCAGTTGTGATCGCGTGAACCAGCCGAAATCCGAGAGTTTTTCCGGTTCCGTCAACTGCGGATCGCCGCTGACTTCTCTAGCTATATAGAGAAACGAGACCCAATGCTGCGCATCGGCGCCTGAAATCACTTCCGCATGACCGAGAAGTTCGGTGCGAGCAATCGTCAATCCGGTTTCTTCCTCGGCTTCCCGGCGCGCGGCTTCGGCAATTGGCTCCATATGATCTACTTTGCCGCCGACGATGCTCCAATGACCGGCCTCAGGCACACGAATGCGCTTGTAAAGCAGGATCTTGCCGTCGCGCAAAATCACCAGGCCGACACCGAGACCTGGAAAATGAATGCCAGGTTTGCCCATCGGAAGATTAGACCTTGGCGTTTGCCGCGATCAGCATGAAGGCGGGAATGTCGTCGCCGAAGCCGACCGGCGTCGGGCCGTCGTCGTGGTCGCGATAGCGGCGGCGCTCGCGATTGTCATCGTTCGCCGGATAGGGCCGAGAGTTGCGCGCGTTGTTCTGCGGCTTGTTTTCTGCTTTGCGCTCGTGCTTCACGCTTTCGGCCTTTGCTGGTGCTGCTGCTTCGATGGCTTCGGCGGCATTATCATCGGCGCCGATATCAGTTTTATGACCCCGGCGCTCCTTGACGCGGCCACGGCCCTTGTCGCGATCCCGGGTACCTGCGCGGCGTGGGCGATCGTCTTCGCGGCCGGGTTCCGGAGGCGGAAGAGCGGAAAGATCGCCATGCAGCCACTCGACCGTCTCGCCGATCAGCTTTTGGATCGCGTCGGCATGTTTCTGGTCACGGCCTGTGACAATGGTGAAGGCAGCGCCGGAACGGCCTGCACGGCCGGTGCGGCCGATGCGGTGCACGTAATCCTCGGCATGAATCGGCACATCGAAGTTGAAGACGTGGCTGACATCCGGAATGTCGAGGCCGCGGGCGGCGACGTCGGAGGCGACGAGGAGGTGCAGCTGCCCATCACGGAAGCTTTGCAGCATATTCGTGCGCGAGCGCTGGTCCATGTCGCCGTGGAGTGCGCCGACGGAAAAGCCATGGCGTTCGAGGGAGCGGAAGAGGTCGGCCACGTCCTTCTTGCGGTTGCAAAAGATGATGGCGTTCTTCAGGTCCTCCTGCGCGCGGACCAGATCGCGCAGTGCGGCGCGCTTCTCATAGTCCTTGCCGTGCGAAGCAACGAAACGCTGCGTGATGTTCTTGGCGGCGGAGGCCGGCTTTGCGACTTCGATTCGCTCCGGATTTTGCAAGAACCGGTCGGCGAGCTTCTGGATTTCCGGCGGCATGGTCGCCGAGAAGAACAGTGTCTGGCGTGTGAAGGGGATGAGCTTGGCAATACGCTCGATATCCGGGATGAAGCCCATGTCGAGCATTCGGTCGGCTTCGTCGATGACGAAGATTTCGACGGCGCTCATCAAAAGCTTGCCGCGCTCAAAATGGTCCAGCAGGCGGCCGGGCGTGCAGATGAGAACGTCTGCACCGCGCTCGAGCTTGCGGTCCTGGTCTTCGAAGGAAACGCCGCCGATCAGCAGCGCGACGTTCAATCGGTGGTTCTTGCCATATTTTTCGAAGTTCTCCGCGACTTGCGCGGCGAGTTCGCGCGTCGGTTCGAGGATGAGCGTTCGTGGCATGCGGGCGCGGGCGCGGCCCTTTTCCAGCAGCGACAACATCGGCAAGACGAAGGATGCCGTCTTGCCCGTTCCTGTCTGCGCGATCCCGCAAATGTCACGGCGCTGCAGGGCGAACGGGATTGCTCCTGCCTGAATAGGAGTGGGGATCGTGTAGCCGGCGTCGGTAACGGCGGAAAGCACTTTTTGGCTCAGGCCAAGGTCAGCAAATGTCGTCAAGGGGAAAACTATTTCCGTTCAGGTTCGGCCATACTCTGGTTGAGTCGGCGGGATTGCATGCCGCAATGCAGCGCGACATAGTCCCAAACGGCTTGCAGGTCAAGGAATACGGGCTCTGCAGCCGTCGAACAGGTAAAACTGTGGTTACCGCAGTCGTTTATTTGATATAAGTCGCGAGTTTCAAGCCTGCATTCAAGAAATACACCGGATCGACCGCGCGGCCGTTCTGGCGTACCTCGTAATGCAAATGGGTGCCCGTCGAACGGCCTGTGCTTCCGGCAAGACCGATCACATCCGAGCGGCCGACCATGTCGCCGGCCTTCACCAGAATCTCCGACATGTGGCCGTAACGGGTAGAAATGCCGTTACCGTGATCGATCTCGACCATGTTGCCGTAGCCGCCCGTCCAGCCGGCATTGACGACCTTGCCGGGGGCTGTTGGGCGGATCGTTTCGCCCGCAGCAAAGCGAAAGTCAACGCCGGAATGAAGGGCAAGACGTCCGAGGAAAGGATCGCGCCGATTGCCGAAGGGACTGGTGATTTCCTTGCCGATGGCCGGATTGCGGAACGGCAGGGCTTCCGCCGTACTGCGAACGGCTTCGAGCCGGGTCAAGGCGGTATCGAGCTGCGCGAGGGAATTGTTGAAGTTGTCGCCGTTTTCCGGCTCGGCATAGGGGCCGCCGACAGCGCTGTCATCATCATCATCATCGGGCTTGACGGCTGCCTGCTCCGGTACGGCAATCTTGAAGCGGGTCAGGACTTTCTCGATATTGCTGGCGGCATCGCCCGCATCCACAGTCAGCTGCTCAACGCGGGCGCGCTGCTCTTCCTCGACGCCTTTCAGTGAAAGCGTGACCTTCGAGAACAGGCGGTCGGCGCGATCGCCGACGGTTTCGGGTGTGGGGGCATAGGCGAGCGGGGAATTGTCGGGCGGTCCGTCGTCGGGTTCGCGCGTGTCTGCCCGGAGGGGGTGGTATGCCCGGGCGGGGGGTGGGAACGGCGGACCGTTGGCGTTTACTGCGCGGGCTGGGGGGTGGGG
>NZ_JABEPH010000042.1:0-23878 GCF_013004495.1 Rhizobium sp. SEMIA 4085 | reverse complement strand
TTTCGTATTTCAATGAAGGCGGAAGTCCCAACGCCTGGGCGAAGTCCTCCTGATGGATACGAATGACGCGGTTGTCTTGATCGAGACTTCGGTCAAAACGGCGGATAATCAGTGCGCTCACGCCTTCGAAATCCCGAACCGTCGCCTCGGCCGTTTCAAACCCAAGAGTGGCCGATAGACGCAAAGCTTCCAACTCGAGATCAGGGTCGTTCGGATGAGCCCGGTCCGGAACTTTGACAATATGCGTTGTTGGGGCACCGCTGCCTGGCAGAGGCTCGGCGAAGGTTCCATCGGGCAAACTTGTCAGCGCTATCTTGCTTTGGACGCCGGCAAGTGGTGAGGGATCTTCTGTTTCATCCGGCAGCCGCTGCCTTCGGTGCAGGGAGTGGACGATTTTTATAAGCTGTGCTTCGTCCAGCCGACGATAGTCGGTCTTAAAGTTACCAGGGACTTTTGCCGCGGGGGATCCAAGAGGAAGCACTGAAAGTGCGCCCGGACAGTCGCGTCCGAGATAAAACAGCAATCCCGCCACGTCGCTCCTGGCGAGCCCCTCGCGATCCAAAACCTTTTGAAGAGGCCCGTCCCGCTCTTGGAGGAGATTGTCGAAAAACGGCCGGGCATCATTATCCTCGTATGCCTCTTCTTCCAGCGGAAGTGAAAGTGAGAGCGGAATGGCATCGGGGGTTTCCAGGTATGTCGAGCTGTAGGCGAAGGCGAGGGCGCCTGCTTCATCTCTGACGAGATTGCCAATGGGGTTATCAAATCCGTCCAGGCGAACGTCGAGTGCAATTATATCCATGGCTTAGCGTTGCCGACCATAGAGCGCAATTCCGGCTCCGAGGGCCACCTTCAAAGCTTTCCCGAATTCGACCGTCGGCTTTCCGTTCTCCAGTTCGGAAATGAAGCGGCGGCCAACGCCGGTCAAATCTGCGAATTCTTGCTGGGAAAGCCCCTTTTCCTCCCGAGCCTTTTTCACCAGTCGGCCGAAATCCGCAGAAGTCTGGATTTCTTTTGCTGCCTTTAACTGGCTATTCAACTTCAATGTTGCTGCGGCGTTGCCTTGCAGCGGCGGTTCCTTGGGCGGTGGAGAGGGTCGGTTCACGCGTAGTCTTGCAGCCACGGCCGTTTTGGCTTTGACTTGTGTTGACGAGCCGGTTGTATCAGGCGTTTCTGTTGTCGGGTCCCGCTCCAAGACCTTTCGTAATCGCGACGCCATGGACGAGATGGAGGTGGACGAGCGTCTGACCGGCGATGGCTCACTCTCAGCCAGCTTGTCGCGCAAATCTTTTGCCGCTGACGACTGCGCCAGAAGTTTCGCAAGAGTGGCTGCATCTTTTCGAGAAGACGCGGCTATAGGTCGTTTGCTCATCATTTTTGCTCCTGTACGGGAGCATAACCCACACCGGAACGCGATTCAAGTATGGATGTTCCCGAACGGGAGCATTCTTGTTGGTGATCCCGTTCGGGAGCATCTAGCAGAACACAGTGTCCTTGGAGTGGAAATGCACCCGAACGGGAACAAACGGGTGCGATGCTTTGGGTTCTAGCCCTGCAGAAAGGGTTGAGATAAGCGATCAGTGTTGCAACGCCATAGTCAGCCGATTTCGCCTTCTCCAGGATCGGAAACGGCACCGCAGTCTACCGGCATTGGTCGCTGGGAGCTAGACTGTCAGTGTCACACTCTCTATTTGCTGTGCCGCAGCGGTTCTAAGATACGTCGTCAATTGCCATTGCATCACCGCGAGAAATTCAAGGTACCTAAACGTGAAAAAGATCCAGCGCAGCTTTGCTGTCGAGTACAAATCGGGTCGGCGGTAATCCGAGGTCGAGTCGAATTCGATCTGGGGCAACTTGGACCTCAAATCCGTTACGCGCGATGTGCGGGAGGAGGCGATGCCGTTCCTGTCGCCTATCCACCCAAATGTCGCCTCCGACGAAGGTATATCCTCGCCCGAGACAGAACAGATACAGCCATTGTTGACAGCGCCGGTCGCGCAGCAGACAAGTGCATTGGCTACACAGGAGACCGACATGGCCGACGAAAATGACACGATAGTCGATACCAACACGCCGGCCACCGTCGTCGCAGCACTCGATGCGCCGACGAAACAGCGTAAGCCTCGCACCAAGAAGGCGGCCCCTGAACTGGGGTCATCGGAGATTGCTTCGGAACCAGCGGACGCTTCACGCACAGCAACTGCCACGGTTGACAAGCAGGGGAGAGGCCGTAAACCTAAAGCAAGCGCAGGGACGAATGCGACCAAGAGCGTACCGGTAAAACGCGGCCCGAGGACCGATAAAGCAGCGGCTGCTGCGCCGACGTCGGTGTTTGACGACCTGGCCGGCCTTCTGCAGTTGGAAGAGGAAAATCAGAGGCTGCGCAAGCTGCTGGCTGAGAAGCTTCGTGCAGAAAATGCAGAACTTCGAAAGCGGCTCAATCTCGGTTGATGGAAGACGAAATGCCAGTCTCTGACTGCATTTCCAACCTCGTCGAATTCTTCTTCAGAAGACTGGTCAATTGGACGCCAAGACGCGCGAGTTGATTGCGCTTGCCGTGGCAGTGACGACGCGCTGCGAAGGGTGCATCGCAAAGCCATACGAGAACGCGCTCTTCGAATCGGTGATGCGGGCGCGACCATGTCGCGGGTCTTTCCCTTTCGCGCGTGGGCGTCGCGTGACGTCTCCAGGTCGCCGACATAAGAGGAGCAAATCCGCTTTGAGTTGGCGACGCCTTTCCGCATACCCGGCTTCCAGGTCACGAAGCACTCACCCGCCGCCTGTTCTTCGGCAACAACAACGTCAAACGCTTCCGGACCTTCGTTGCCATGGACCGGGTCAAGGTGGGGCTGAGCATTGCACCATGAGGGCGGCATTGATTGGAAGCAACTGGCCCCCAATGATCGCGTGTACTCTGGACTCTGCAGCCTGATACCGACAGGCTGCAGAGGTTCATTCCAATCCGCTATATATGCGACCAGCCGCCATCCACGCACAACTCGATGCCTGTCACATAGCTCGAGTCATCGGAGGCGAGAAACAGGACGGCTTTTGCGATCTCTTCCACGGTACCGCTGCGATGCATCGGAATTTCGGCGTGTACTTGGGCATTCGTCTGTTCGATCATCTCGTCGCTCATTCCCGCCTTGCGCTGAAGATCGGTATCGATAAGCCCCGGCGCCATGGCGTTCACCCGGATTCCCTTCTCGGTCAGTTCCGCGGTGAGCGATCGTGCCAGCGAACGAATAGCTGCCTTCGTCGCTGAATAGACGCTGACGTATGGCCGCCCCTGTGTACTCAGCGTCGAGGTGTTCAGGATGATCGAACCACCAGAAGTCATCAGCGGCAGGAGTTTCTGCACGGTAAAATACGTGCCCTTGAAATTGGTATTGACCGTGAAATCGAAGTCTTCTTCCGACATGTATTCAAACATGCCCGGCTGCGCGCCGCCGGCATTCGCGAAGATGATGTCGACGCGACCATGCTCCCTCTCAATATGGGCACGGAGCAATTCGATGTCCGCGATCTTGGTTATATCGCTGCGGACGGCGTCGGCGCCGCTTCCAATGTCTTGTGCTGCAGTATCGAGCGCTGCCTGATCACGACCGGTGATGACAACCTTTGCGCCTTCGTTTGCGAACAGCTTGGCTGTCGCCAGTCCCATGCCCGCGCTGCCGCCGGTGATGACAGCGACCTTTCCGTCCAATTTACCCATATTCGTATCTCCAATTCGTTTCTGAACGCCCCGACGTGAAACCGCATTATTGCTGGAGGGGCGGGAACAGAAGTTATATATGAAGGATCATTCAGGTTTTGGATTCGCTTATGGGAAACGGCTCTTTGCCACCGCTAACCCCCCGGAAATCACCGCGTCAGGGCCGATCGATCGCCACCGTGGACGCCATTTTCGAGGCCACCATTCAGGTTTTGTTGAGCGATGGGCCAACGCGTCTGAACACCACGCGGGTGGCCCGTCGTGCGGGCGTTTCCGTAGGAACTCTGTATCAATATTTCCCGAACAAGCAGGCCTTGCTCTTCGCGGTGCTGGAGCAACACCTAGCGATGCTGGCCGACGCTGTGGAGAAAGCGTGTTACGAAAGCCAAGGCGCTAACATAGAAACGATAGCTGGGGCCGTGGTGAAGGCCTATCTTAACGCGAGGATGGCGCAGTCCGAGATTTCTCCCGCCCTTTACCTCATCGCCATGGAACTCGACGCTCGCAAGTTGATCGAGTTGGCGACCCGTCGTAGTGAAGAGGCAATTGAGACGCTGCTTTCCAGTGCCAGCGACGGCCGCTTCACAGACCCGTACGTGATCGCTCAAACCATAACCGCAGTGATTTTTGGAACGGTGCCGGCCTTCTGCATGCGGGTCATGCCCCACGCTGCAAGTGTCGAGGCCGAAAAGCAGCTAACGGTTATGTTTCGCTCCTATCTCGCCGCCAGCTGCAACGCGGCATAATTGAAGGCACCTAGATAGGGAAGGCCTTCATCGATGGTTTGTTGTCCAATTGCTCGCTCCATTGCTCCGGTCAGGCGTCTTCTCGGCCGCCGCTCCGCTGAAACGGCAGGAACCCGACAAAACCGGTAATTTTCCAAGCGCCATGGTCCTTTGCGCAAAAGAAAACCGATTGCCAGTTCAGTCGTTGTGATCCTCCGTCGGCGAGTGCGATCGCGTCATCGAAGGTTTTCCGCGCCGTGGCAGTGTGTCCCTCGACGCGGATATCGAGCATGTCCGTGGCGCGAAACAACGCGTCGCGCCGGTTCTCCGCATAGTCCGTGGCGGCGGCGCGACGCGCGTCGCCCAGCCAGGCGTCTCGATAGGCTTCAACCGTCGGAAAGCGAACCTCCCAAACAGCCGGATCGAGAGAGCCTTTGGCATCCAGTCCGCAGAAGCCGTCGGACTTGAATGAACCTCCAAAAATGGACCAATCCTCGTTGACGAAGCCGTCGACGTCCTTTCGCACGAGCATTTCCCAAATTGCGTGTCGTTCCTGGTCGGAGGGCGCAAAGGGGTTGGTATCGTAAGCCATCAGTTTGGTCCTCTGATCATAGAATGAGAAATTCATACGCCTCGTGCTCGTGCGACCTGGGGTCGGCGGCTCAAGACTATTGAGGTTAAGCCTGCAAAGTGGTCATAGGGCGCCGGCTCGCCCGGGTTTCGGGGCATGTCCCATATGTCGTTTCCTTGCCCGTATCGACGATGACGACGGCTCCGATCGAAGAGCCATGTACCCCCTTATTGTAAGATTTGTTCGAAAGTCTTCTGACCGCCGATCCAGGTCGACTGAACTCGAAGTTCCGGCGTTAAAATCACGAAATCGGCGTCGGCTCCGGGCATGAGCCGCCCTTTGCGAGCGCCAATCCCAAGTACGTCCGCCGGATAGCTGGAGGCCATGCGGATGGCCTCCTCGAGCGACAGACCAAGTGTCTCGTGCACGAAACGGATGGAGGAAATCATGTCGATATCGGCGCCGGCGAGCGTGCCGTCGGCAAGCGTCAGCCGACCGCCCATGCGAAACACCTCGCGTCCGTTCAAGGCAAAGCGCGTCATGTCAGTGCCGATCGTCGACATCGCATCCGTCACCAGGAACATGCGACCAGGACCCTGCTTGCCGCGGATGGCGATGCCCATGGCCGCCGGATCAACGTGAAAACCGTCAGCGATGATGCCTGCGTGGAGCGCGCCGATCGCCAATCCCGCGCCAACCGCGCCGGGTTCGCGATGGCCAAGGCCACTCATGGCGTTGAAGAGATGTGTGACCGCCAGTGCACCGGCCGCCGCGTAAATGCAGGCCGTTTTGTAGTCCGCATCGGTGTGGCCAAGGCTGACGATGACACCCGCGTCGGCAAGAGCCTTCACCTGTTCCGGAGCCACGTTTTCCGGGGCGATGGTCACCATCAGGCAGCCGAGTGCGGCCGCGCAGCTAAGCAATTCGTCGAGATCCCGGGTCTCCATCGGCCGGATCAGCGATGGATCATGAGCATCCTTGCGGGCGATCGAGAGGTGAGGGCCTTCAAGATGCAGCCCCAGGAAGCCGGGGACGCGAGCAGCCTTCGCCTCGATCCCGGCGGCAATCGCAGTTGCTGTGACCTTCGATGTGTCGGTAATCAATGTCGGCAGCAATGCCGTGGTGCCGAACGGCGCATGTGCCGAGCAGATACCTTGAATGCCTTGGAGCGTCGGCCGCTCATTGAACAGGACGCCGCCGCCGCCATTGACCTGCAGGTCGATAAAGCCCGGCACCAGCAATTGGCCAGGTGCGTGCACTGTTTCAGCGTCATCGATGAGAGCGGCATCCGCAAGGATGGAAAGGACACGGCCTTCTCCGATCAGGAGAGCGGCGTCATCATGCCACTCCAGACCGTCGAAGATCCGTGCGCCCGCTATTGTCCTTGTTCCGCTCATTTGGTCTCCGTCACCTTCTTGAGATGCGCGGGTGCGTCGGGGTTTTGGCCTCGCGCGCGTGACCAGGCTTCCACGAAGCCATAGAAGGGAAGGATGAGTGACAGCGCATCTGTGAGCGGGTGACCGGTCTCAATGGAAGGCAGAGACTTGGCCTTCTCTGCTCGGGTCGAGGTGACACGTACGATTGCACCCTTGGCTTTCAGGCTATCGGCAACGGCGACCGTCGATGCTTCGGCGGCGTCGTGCGAAGCCAGGGCAAGCACCGGGAAATCCGCCCCGACCAGCGCTACGGGTCCATGCAGCACTTCCGCGGCAGAAAACGCTTCCGCATGGACGCCAGTCGTTTCCTTGAACTTTAATGCGGCTTCACTGGCGATCGCCAAAGCCGGCCCACGGCCGAGCACATAAAGAGATTTCGCTTCACCAGCGTCCGCGGCAAATTCCTGCCAATCGAGGCTCACAGCGTCGGCAAAGTGCCTGGGAAGATCCGCCACGGCGCGCTTCAGCGAAGCGTCTCCCGTCCAATGGCCGAGGACCGCGAGGCCAGCGACGATGGAGTTCACATAGGATTTTGTTGCCGCCACCGCATGTTCGGTGCCTGCGAAAATATCCAGTGAATGGCTGCAGGCATCGGCGATCGGCGAAGGCAGCGTGTTTGTCAGCGCAATCGACGTGGCGCCGGCCCGGGTTGCCGCCTCAGCCATGGCGACGATGTCGGGGCTCTTGCCCGATTGCGAAACCGCGATCGCTGCACCGCGGCCAAGTTTCAACTTGGCGCCATAGATCGACGCGAGCGACGGTCCAAGAGAGGCAACCGGTACGCCTGCGGTCAGTTCGATGGCATATTTGAGAAACAGTGCAGCATGGTCCGACGAGCCGCGGGCAATCGTGACGACGAAGGCCGGATCCTTGGTGCGGAACGCTTCCCCGACATCAGCAAAGGCTTTCTCCGATCGCTCAAGCAGCCGGGCAGTCGCTTCAGGGATCTCATCTATCTCGCGGCGCATATTTGTTTGCACAGTTGTCTCCATTTGGAAGGCTCCACCCGAGACCAGGGGCTCAGGTTTCTGGGATCGTGAATTCGTTGACGAAACCGTCGGTGTCGCCCCGACAGAGCGAGCAGGTAAATTCGACTGGCCGGCCGGAACGGAGAAAGCCTACGCGCCTGACCAGGAGACCGGCGGCGCCATCAGCTACGCGAAGCACCGAGGCATCCGGCTCACGAATGGCGCTTGCGAACAGGCGTTGAATCGCGCGCACGGGCCGCGCATCTCTGTCTTGCAGCGCGGCGTAAATCGAGGCCGAGACGCTGAGCGGGTTCGGCAGGAACTCAAGTGGAACGCAGCTGCGTTCTATCGCAAACGGCAAATCTCCGGAGATGCGCAGCCGGGCCAGGCGAGCGACCTTTGCGCCGGCGGAGAGGCCGAGCGCCATCATCTCATCCGATGATGGACTGATGATCTGACGCTCCAGCCATTCGGTTCGCATGTTCGAAGCCAGCCAGAACATGTCCTCGGTCGGCGGCGAGGGTGCGGGCGACGCCGGTTGAGCCAACCCGGCCATCGAACGGGAGACGAAGGTCCCGGAGCCTCGGCGGCGCACGAGCAGGCCATCGCGCACGAGTTCGTCGATCGCTTTGCGAACGGTCACCCGGCTGACCCGCGCGGAGTTGGCGAGATCGCGCTCAGGAGACAATGCATCTCCGCTGCCGAGTCTGCCCGACAGGATCGCCTCTTCGAGGGACCGGCGCAGTTTTTGATAGAGCGGACCAGCGCCCTGCAGATGTATGTCCGCATCTTGAACCGTTGCCGACGGTCTAGCGCTCATGCGCGGAGCTCCGATCGACGCCGTAGCGCGCGAGCGCGAGTGCGACTGCGCCTGTGAGGGCATCGGCTTCGGGTTCTGTCAGACGCGATTGGTGCCGCTTCGCGATCCAGCGTAGATAAAGCGGGGCCAGGCCACCAAGGAGACAGACCTTCTGCGTCCCTTGAGCGACGAGACGATCGAGCACCTCATCTATCGACCAGACGGCAGTCGCCAAGAGAAGCGTTGCGATGACGTCGCCCCGTTCGGCATGTTCAAACACGCGTGGCGCAAAGCGGCCGAAGTCGCCAGGCTTTGCCAGACGCGCGAATTCGACGATTTCTCGTGGGTCGTTGTGAAACTCCGCAAGAACGGAACTGGTGAGGGGGGAGGGGGCGTGAATGCCATCATGAACCAACAGGGTTTCCTGCAGGAGCGCATGACCAATTCGGGCGCCGCTGCCAAGGTCTCCGATCGTAAAGCCCCAGCCTCCTATATATCGCACGTTCTGCCCTTGGCGTTCGATGTAGATCGTGCCCGTACCGAGGATCGCGACAGCGCCATCCTTGTCGCCCAAAGCGCCCTGAAGCGCGATGAGCCCGTCAGACTCGATGTGAGCTTCGGCAAACGGCAGCGATCGACGGACATAATGCACCGCGTCACCCACATTGTGGCCGGCCAAGCCCAGAACCGCAAAGCACTTGGTAATGCCGGCGGGATCGAGACCGGCTTCGACGAACGCTGCACGAGCCCCCTCGATGATATTCTGAAGAGCAGTGTCAGGATCGGAAAGAATATTCGCAGCGCCAGATTTTGCCCGGCCGAGAATGCGGCCATCCCTGTCTGCAACGGCTGCCCGGCAACTCGTTCCGCCACCATCAATGCCAATTAGATAGGTCATGGAGCTCCGTCAGTCTGGAACGCTCGTGTTTGAAAGCGATAGGCGACAGCAGCCACCACCATTTCTGCTGAATAGTATGTTCGTGCGTCGCACAAACATAGGCATAAGTCAAGCCTGATGCAGTGGCTGCTGTTAGCCAGCTCGACGAGATGCACTTGCTTGGCGCAGTTGGACGGAAGATATGGAGCAGTGGCGATACGCGACCGACCGCGCCCAACCTAAGAGATCATCAAGTCCGCATCACCTTGCTTAAAAAGTTCGGATCGCGAAGAAAGCGGAAGTCAAACGCCGACTTGGAATAGCGGTGGAACGAAGACTTTCCAGCGCGGTTCACCGGATCGAGGCATCACTATCCGAAGATGAGCAAAGCCGATGAGACCGTAGGAGCTGTCAGCTCTAGAACTTATAATTATACGCGATGAGCCGTGCCTTGGCTTTCGCAAGCTCCTCCGCAGTGAAGAGCGGATGCCACTTGCCGTTCTCCAGCACCAAGGCTTCTACAGTCAGATCGAGCCGGTTCCGTTCCCACAGGTTCGTATAACCCTCCGAGGCAGAAGCGGAGTTGATGAGATATCGCGCCGTTGCAAGACCACCGCGATCACTCAGCATGCCGAGGAACACATTGGCATTGTATTTGGCCTCGGTCTTGGCCCGTTGGTAGATTGCCATCATCGCACTATCAAACTGCCGCTCGAGATCCGTAGCCATCAAAGGTCTCCAATTATGCCCGTCTAGATGACCAGCTTCAGATGGCTGGACAGGACCAGGCCCGCCGCGCCGCGCAACGCGGTATGGCCCTCGCCGATACCGTTTACCGTGATGGAGATCTCCTGGTTCGGTCGCTTTCGAACCAACTGCTCCACATGCTGCCTGACACGCTCGGCCGCGATATCGCCGCCGCCTGCGATGTCTCCATGCAAGACATAGGAATTGAGAGACAAGGTCTGCTGCAGGTTCAGGATCCCGAAGGCGACGTTGCGTGCATAGCGGTCCAGCAGGTCATCGGCCGCTTTCGATCCTTCGGCGGCTTCGTTTACCAGGCGCGCAGCGGTGATGCTTTCGGGTTCCTCGAAGCCCATCTGTGCTGCCTCCCGCCGCAACCACGGCAGGGCGGCGACGGTTTCCCAACATCCATGCTTGCCGCAGTTGCAGAGCTCGCCATCGATCTGGACCACCGTGTGCCCCAGTTCACCTCCGGAGCCGGCAAGCCCCCGATAGACGCGCCCGTCGATATAGAAGGCTCCACCTAGAACCTCACCGGTATAGATCGCCGCGAAAGTCTGCTGGCCCCGTCCCGGCCCAAACCATCGATCCCCCACAAGCAGCGCGCGCGGATGGTGATCGATGACAACAGGCAATGCGTAATGTTCCTGCAGGATGTCGACCAGGGGCAGGCCCGTTAAAACGGGCGCCAGGTTGACGGCAAGGATCACTCCGTTGTCGCTGTCGATCATGCCGCCCGACGCAATCCCGATTCCGAACGGCGCCCGATTCGCCTGGGAGAGCGTTGCAGACAGCGTATCCTTCATGATCGTCAGGAACGCGTCCCTGTCCCCCCGCGGATCGAATTGCGCCTTCCTCAGCGCCTTGATCTCTCCGCTCAGCGTGACCAGGCATGTCTGGATCCTGCCGGGCAAGAGAAGGACTGCACCGAGCATCGGGGCTTCCGGATTGAAATAGATCGGACGCGCCGGCTTGCCTCCCTTGAAGTCGGAGGGAACGGCGTCGCCTTCAACGAGCAATCCCTCTTCGATCATCGGCTGGACGATGCCCGTAATCGTCGTACGGTTCACCCCTGCCAGACGCGCAAGTTCCGCACGGCTTTTCGGACCGTTGTCGTACAGTGCCTGCAGCACCCGGCCACGATTGATCTCGCCGAGAGTTGATTGGGAGACGAGGGTAACGTTGACGCCACCCTCGCCAGGCAGAACTTCCTTGCTGGAAGGACTGCGCTGCCCAAGCGAGTAGGATGGCTGATTCTCGAACTTCAAAATTTCTCTCCGATTTGCTGCTCGTCTTTCTACCCTGTGAGCGCTTGCTCGACCAGATGGCGATTGCTTGCTTCGTTAGCGTGAACAGTGTCATCAACGGGGCTCGTAAGATTCCATGTGTCGACTTCTTGACAGTACCATAAGTTTGTGCGACGTACAAACATACTGCTGCAGAAAGCAGGATGGAGGGATAACGATCACAAGCGAGCAGGGGCCGATTGGCTCTCCGGTATCGAGTGGGATTGGATTACAGGCAATTGAGGAGGAATTCATGACATTCGATATCGGAAACATGTCGCGCCGGAACATGCTTAAATCAGCGTCTGTCGCCTCTCTTTTGGCATCCGGCGTCGGCTCGCTGGTCGCACCACGGGACGCAGGCGCTCAAGACACCAACACTGTGCGCGTTCTGTCGGTCGAAGATCCGTTCTTCTTCTCGATGAAGGCGATGATCCCGGAGTTTGAAAAGGAAACCGGCATCAAGGTCGAGCTGGAAAGCCTCTCTTATGATGCCCTGCAGACACGTCTTGTCTCCGCGTTCGTCGCCAAGACGTCGGATGCAGACGTCATCGCCGTCGACCAGATGTGGCTTGGGCAGTATCTCGACAACGGCTGGATCATTTCGCTCAACGACTTCATTGCCAAGGACAGCGACATCGATCTTTCGGACTTCATTCCCGAGGTTCTCTATTCGTCGAACATGTGGCGCGGGCAGATCGGCACGCTGCCGGTCGCGGCCTACGCGCAGGGCGTCATGTACCGCAAGGATATCTTCGACAACTTCGGCATCGCCGCACCTCCGACCAAGGCCTCCGAAGACTGGACCTGGACGAAATACGTCGAGACGCTGAAGTCGCTCGAAGGAAAGTCGTTCGACGGCAAGCCGCTGTTCCCGACGGTGATCTGTGGGTCGCAGCCGTCCCCGATCACCCACATGTTCACGCAGCTTTCCGTCAGCCATGGCGCGAACTGGTTCAAATCCTTCCCGGGTGCGCCCTGGGACTTCTCCCCGCAGCTCACCGCTCCGGCATGGGCGAAGTCGGTCGAGATCTACCGGCAGCTCTATAAACTGTCGCCGCCCGAGGCGATCAACTACGTTTGGTTCGACGCCGGAACCCGCTTTGCCAAGGGCGATATCGGCATGTTCTACTGGTGGACGCCATATTTTTACCTGGTCAAGAATTCCGGTTACATGACCGGCAAGAAGTCGGATGTCATGGACAAATACGCGACCGCGGCACTGCCGAAGGCCGACGGCGTGGCACAGACGGTCAGCCTTGGCGGCTGGAGCCTGGGTGTCCCGTCCAGTTCCGAGCGGCAGGACAACGGTTACGCCTTCATCAAATGGGCGACATCGAAGGTGACCCAGAAGAAGATGGCCCAATGGCCGGATCTCAACTACCAGTTCTCGGATTTCGCCCGCGTTTCGCTCTATGAGGACGACGAGGTCAAGGCGATCTACCCTTACCTCGATGTGCAATATGCGATGATGAAGCAGGGCAACGGCAAGATCACGCGTCCGCCGGTTCCCGGTTACACCGCAGTTGAAAGCGTGCTCGGTCTCACGCTCAACCAGCTTCTGACGGGCAGCGAAGATCCGAAGACGGCGCTCGAGCGGACGAACAGTCTGTTTGAAAGCATCCTCAAGGGCAATCTCATGATCCCTTACCAGAAGGAAAGCTTCGCCGACACGCTCGACGGTGCCAACGCCCTGATCGGCACGCTCGGCAAGGCGTAATAAATTCTCCTCGGGCCGGCGCGGCAACGCTCGCGCCGGCAAAACGGGTGAAGAAGAACTGGATCTCGATCATGCATTCTACAATCATTCGCTCGCCGCGGGCGCTTGCGCCTGTCCGACGGGGCTTTGTCCGCCGGAACCTGCCCTACCTGCTGATTGCGCCTTCGGTGATCATGCTGCTTGCCCTGATCGCCTACCCGCTGCTCTTTGCCCTCAAATCGAGTTTCTATTTCTGGAACCTGCAGGTCGGGCCGGAGCCGATGGCCTTCGTCGGCCTTGACAACTACGTCCAGGCCATCAATGCCTTCGATTTTCGCGCGGCACTCACCAACACGCTGATCCTCTCGGTCCTGGGCACTGCGATCGAGTTTGGCCTCGGCCTGGCGATCGCGCTGGTCCTGCTCAAGACGCTGCCCGGCATGAATGTCGTGCGCGCGCTTCTGATCCTGCCGACTACCATCGCGCCGATCGTTGTCGGCTTCTTGTTCCGCTATCTCTACGATCCCGGCGGCGGTCTTTTGACCTGGGTGCTGCAGTCTCTTTGGCTGCCGGTTCCAGCAGAAGGTATTCTTGGCTCGCCCTCGACGGCGCTGGCCGCCATCCTGTTCGTCGATATCT
This sequence comes from Rhizobium sp. SEMIA 4085, assembly GCF_013004495.1. Lineage (NCBI taxonomy): Bacteria > Pseudomonadati > Pseudomonadota > Alphaproteobacteria > Hyphomicrobiales > Rhizobiaceae > Rhizobium > Rhizobium sp. SEMIA 4085. Next base: position 10,422 of record NZ_JABEPH010000042.1, on the reverse strand, counting down.
GGCAGTGGACGCCATTCTTCGCCATCGTCCTTTATGCAAGCTTGCTCGCTGTTCCCGACGAGATCATCGAGGCCGCACGGCTGGATCGCGCATCGGCCTGGACGATCCTCATGCGCATCAAGCTGCCGCTCATCCGGCGCACGGCGATCATCATCGTCATGCTGCGCTTCATGCAGATATTCAACACCTTCGACACCGTGCTGGTGCTGACACGCGGTGGGCCGGGCACCACCACGCGTACGCTCGGCTATTCGCTCTACGAGCAGGGCCTCGTCAACTTCAATGTCGGGCTCGTCAGCGCGATGACCTGGATCACAGTGCTGATCGTCAACGTCATTGTCGCCCTCTACGTGTTCTTCGCCTTCCGCAATGAGGAGTGGTGATATGTCAAACCGCACGACGTTCTCTACCGCTCTTACCTATGCTGCCGGCCTGCTTTTCCTGGCGATCTTCATCGGCCCGATCCTGTGGTTCCTGGCACTCGCGATTCGTCCAGCGGAAACGGCGTTTACAATGCCGCCGCAGTTCACCTTCGAGCCGACGTTCGATGCCTTCCGGCATATCCTCGTCGATCCCGGCACCAACGCGCCGCAACTGGTGAACTCCCTGATCGTCGCAATCGGCGCCGTGCTGCTTAATCTGCCGTTCTCCGTTCCTGCGGCTTACGCGCTCTCGCGTTTTAAGATGCGCGGCAAGAAGAACATCATGCTCTGGTATCTCGGTCTGTTGATGGCGCCGCCGATTGCATTCCTGATCCCGTATTTCGTGTTGATCACGCGGATCGGCCTGCAGGGCTCCTACTTTTCGATGGTGCTGGTTCTGCAAACACTGACGATCCCGTTTTCGGTCTGGCTGATGAAAAGCTTCATCGACGAGGTGCCGGCAGAGCTGGAGGAGGCCGCCCGGGTCGACGGCGCCCGCTGGTACATGATCATGTGGCGCATCACGCTCCCGATCGTTCGCCCCGGCATCATCGTCACTTCGATGTTCGCCTTCGTTTTTGCCTGGAACAATGCTGCCTTTCCGCTGGTCCTGAGCTCGCGCTCGACCGCCACCCTTCCGATCGGAACGCTTGGATACTTCGCCACCAGCGGCGTGACGTGGAATTACATCGCCGCCGCGGCGGTGCTCGCCATGATCCCGCCGATGATCATCTTCCTGGTTTTCGATCGATACGTCGTCCGGGGCCTCACCTTCGGTTCGGTGAAGGGCTGATCTTTCTACTGTTTGAATGGAGTCATAGAAAATGAGCAAACTTCGCATCGGCGTCATCGGCGCCGGCCTTTGGGGCAACAACCACGCCCACACGTTCAACGTCCTGCCGGAGACCGAACTTGTCGGCGTCTGCGACCTCGATGAGGGCAGGGCGCTCAAGATGAAGGAGAGCTTCGGTGCGGCGGAAGCATTCACCGATTACCAGAAGTTGATCGCCAGCGATCGCATCGACGCAGTGTCCGTGGCGACGCCTGATTTCACGCACACGCCGATCATTCTTGCCGCCCTCAAGGCCGGCAAGCACGTTCTCAGCGAAAAGCCGCTGGCAACGACCGTCATAGAAGCCGAGGAGATCGCCGAGGCTGCCGCGAAGTCCAGCGGAAAGCTGATGATCGACTTCCACAACCGGGTGAACCCGATTCTCGCCCAGGTCCGCGGCATGATCCAGGATGGCCAGATCGGTCTTGCCAAACACGGCACGGCACGGCTGTCGAACACGACATTCGTTCCGTTCCAGATGCTGAGCTGGGCCGCGAAATCCTCTGCACTCTGGTTCCTGGGCAGCCACCTGGTCGACGTCCTGCGCTTCATCCTCGCAGACGAGGTTACCCGCGTCTACGCCGTTGCCCGCTCCGGCACGTTGTCAGCCGGCGGCGTCGATACCAAGGATTTCCACGCATCGATCCTGGAATTCTCCAAGGGCACGGTCGTGACCATGGAGAACAGCTGGATCCTCTCGCGCGACAATCCGTCTCTTGTCGATTTCAAGATCGAGTTCGTTGGCGAGAAGGGTCAGGTTCAGGCCGATCCAACCCATAACGGCGGTCTCCGCCGCATTATGGAGGGCGGCCTGAGATACAACGATTACATCGGCGTAACGCCCACGGGGGCGACCCGGATCGGAGGTTTCGTGCAGGAGTCGATCGCGCGCTTCGTCGACAGTGTGGTGCGCGACGTCCCGTTGCTTGCGGACGCAAACGATGGCCTCGCCAACACCAAGGTTCTGGCCGCGATCGAGGAGTCGGTCGCCAGCGGCAAACCTGTGAACATCGGCTGATGTCGTGACCAACCCTGCGAGGCATTTCATTCCATGGGATGAATTGCCTCGCCACTTGATACTGGGAGTAGATCTATTATGGCGTCCATGACCTTTGACGGGATTGGAAAAACCTATCCGGACGGGACCGTTGCCGTCGCCAATGTGAGCTTCACGGTTGCAGACGGCGAGTTCGTCGTGCTGGTCGGACCGTCGGGCTGCGGTAAATCCACCTTGTTGAGGATGGCGGCCGGGCTTGAGCTGCTCAACAGCGGCCGGCTTCTCATGGACGATCAGGATGTCACCAACACCGAACCGCAGGACCGCGACATCGCGATGGTGTTCCAGAACTACGCGCTCTATCCGCATATGACGGTCTACGAAAACATGGCCTTCGGCCTGCAGCAGCGCAAAATGCCGAAGGACAAGATCGAGAAGCTTGTCCGCGATGCGGCCGATATGCTCGACCTGTCGAAATACCTGCACCGCAAGCCAGGCGCATTGTCAGGCGGCCAGCGCCAGCGCGTTGCGATGGGGCGGGCGATCGTCCGGCATCCCATGGCTTTCCTGATGGACGAGCCTCTCTCCAACCTCGACGCCAAGCTACGGGTCCAGATGCGTGCCGAGCTCAAGCTTCTAAACCAGCGCCTTGGCGTCACGACGCTCTACGTGACCCACGATCAGGTCGAGGCGATGACGATGGGGGATCGGGTTGCTGTGCTCAAGCCCGTCGGCAATAACGAGGAAAGCAACCTGCAGCAGATCGACACGCCGCAACGGCTTTACGACCGGCCGGCGAATATTTTCGTCGCCGGCTTTATCGGTTCGCCGGCAATGAATTTCGTCGGGGTCGAGCTTCGGGTCGAAGCGCAGTCGCTGCGCGCCACGATCGTGGGAACCGGCATCACCTTTTCGGTTCGCGCGAGCGCTGCGCTGTCAGCCTATGCCGGGCGCCAGGTCATCGCCGGCATACGCCCGGAAATGTTTCAGGTGTGTTCCGAGCAGGAGGCGCTGTTCAACGAGCAGATTCCGGTGGCCGAGGCGCTCGGCGCCGACACCTATGTCTTCTTCGACATTGCCTCCCCCGCCGTCACCGTCAGCGACGCCGAGGAACCGGACGACTTCAAACACAAGGGCAAGAACCGGTTGGTGGCGCGTATCCCGCCAGCAGCGACGCCCGCTCCCAACCAGCGACTTCCGATGAAAGTCGACTTGCAAAAGCTGCACTGGTTCGATCCTCTGACAGGAACCGCAATTCGCGACTGATCCAGGTGCTCCATGCAAAAATGTCGTCTGAAACTGTCCCGGCTTTGTTTGTCTGCCTCCCAAGGCGCTTTGGCTGTCGTCGAGCAAAGCTCGGCGGCAGCCATTTTTTCGAACGGCGGGATGTCGGCACATCGGGATCAAATTTCGAGACTAATGGCACCCTAAGGGTAGGAGTGGAGCAGCGATTGACAATAGCGCATCGGAAATACGCCAACGTGCCCAGGATCTATCGAAGCGCACGGAACAAACAACAGGCTGCTTCTCTGCGAGAAACTGCCGCTGCTCTCGATCAGATCACGCGGAAGATCTCCAGTTCCTCCAGACGTACCGAGGAGGCGCGCCAGGTAGCAATGGAGGCGAATGAGTCGGCACGCAGTTCTGGTAGGGTGATGTAAGGCGTTTTCTCCCATGCAAGCCATCGAACAATGCTGCTGAGCGTTGGCAGGGAAACTTGGGAACGCTGCAAGCGCGACGCCACGACCGGTGCCTTCGCTGTCCTGTGCGCCGGCCATTCGGGGCACGTCGAATTTCGATTTCGCAATTCAAGCTGAGAATTGGTTCTGATCACGAGATCACAGACCAAATTTTTACCGGGTGTTTATGACGTGGAAACTCTCGCCCTTTGAAAGATCGTGCCTCTGGTGGATATCGGTGGGCAGGAGTGTCGCCGAAATTGCCTTGCTTGAAGGCAAGGGCGAAGCCGAAATTCGTCTATGTCTGGACTGAGCGGTTGTCTCCCTCGGTGCGACCTCGATGGAGGATGCGCTCAAGAAGGCGAATCTCCTTAGGTCTGATCGCCTGATAGTGCCCCGCTAACACATTGGTAACGTTACCGCTTTTGGCTCCTGGCCTTTACGCGTATGCCTCATTGCTGGCGATATGGGGCAGGGCGCGGATGAGGAGTTCGTCTTGTCACAATGTATCGTTCACGCGCCATCATCGAGCTCCTTCGGCATGAGGCTGGCCGTCTGCCCTGCGGGCAGTTTTGGTGGAGACCCGGATATGCCTTGGGATGCTTCTCGGGAAGAGCCCAAAGCGGGAATCCGCCCGTCCGGTTCTGTGAAGGCAAAAGCCGAATGGCTGAGCTACTCGCTACGATCAGGACCGCGTATTTACAAACTTCTCACCAGCCAAGCAAGACTTGTTGACCGTCGTTCGTTTGCCTCGTGTACGACGCGCGCGAGAGCGCTCTGTTCCACGTCAAGGTGGCTCATTAATGCGGACTCCACCACACTCGTTGCCTTGCCTAGCTGGGGGATCGCACCCATCAGTCTTGCGAGGCTTTTTTCGTAAGAAGGACTAAGCTCCGTCTTAGTTATCTCCATCCGGATAGGATGAGAGCAAAAACAGAATTTGTCGATAATTCTGCAAACCTCGCAATTTGCCGACAGCTGGGCGATATTGGCAAAGATGGTTTCCGCATAGACTGCGAGCTGGTCGCGGGGCGGGTTATCACGCGCACGCCGGCCACTGTCCGGAATATGCGGCGGCACACGCCTTAGTGCGGAGCTGAGGGTTTGACGTGCGACAACATATAAGTCCAATAGCGCCCCTTCCACGAGGGGCCTGGTGAAATAGCCTCTTTGAGGGATGGAGAGAATCTTGCCCTCCGCGGCAAGTCGGATAAGCGCTTCGCGTACCGGGGTCCGACCAAGGTTAAGTTTGGAGGCAAGCTCCTGGTCACTGAGATGTTGCGCCGGCACGCGGGCATAGCTGTAGAGCAATTGAAGAACAGCATTGTAGGCAGTGTCAGCCTTTGCCGGCATCGGTTCACCTGCGAAAACTGGAACGGCTATCCCACGACATTGGAGCGAATTCTCACAGAGCCACATTTTTTTATTTCCTCTGTCGATGTGCTTTGAAGACCGCGTAGCGCGCGGCAAGTTCAAAACACTACACAACTAATTGCCCAGCTTAGGGATTTTGTATGGGCGATGATTTTTGAGGTCTAATATAGACGACAGTCGGGCTGAGGTTAAAGTCTGCGGTTTTTTGACGCGCTGAAGCACATCTGTTGCAGCCTCCGATACCTTCAACGTGGGCACGTCACCTGAGTCTCGGAGGCAAGTTGAGCACTCGAAAGCCAATTCAACTCAGATAAAGTTGCTTGATTTAGCCAGTCCGGGCGCCCAGCAAAATCTTTGTCATTAAAGCCGCGTCGCCATAAGGCGTCCGCACTCGGTCAATGTCCAGCCAGTCATTCTTCATGTAGAGGCCCTTTGCGTCCTCTGTTGTAAGGTAAAGCCTTTCACAGCCGAGGCGCAAAGCTTCGTGCTCCAACCTCTTGATCAGCAACGAAGCTATTCCTTTATTGCGGTGGAATGGATGGACGTATAGCGACTTGAGCCATGGGGAAAGGTCGGGTCTTCCTTTAAAATCGCTCTCGTTCAGGCTGATCATTCCCGCAGGTCTGCCATCTTCGACGGCAACCAATGTCAGCGGCAGAGAACTTTTTGTTGAGGTTTCGAATTCATGCTTCGTCTGCTCGAATGATCCATTGGCTTGGCAACCCCATTGTCCAAACGACCAGCTTGTGCAAACGGGGATCCAATCCCGACAACTCTCCAGATACTCGATCACTATCGGAGATCGAGTATGTATTTGCTTCGCGGCCATCGTTTCTCCCTATTTTACCGGCGTGCCAGACGCTTTTAGATCGAGGCCCATCGTAAGGGGGACCTTAAAGCGCGATGATTCTCTCGCCAAATGGGATTCGCAGCAACTAATAAGCATATGAGTCCTCACGCGCAAAGTCACTAGTGCATCAGCCGCTTCGGCGCTTGGTTCGTGGCATATTCGGATTAGCTTCCACGGCGTCCAGCGGCCCGACAATCAATCTGCTAGGATCTTTGGTAACGCTGTCATATGGCTGAATGTTCTCATCGCACCTGCTTCCATCAATTTCTCAGCATGTCCGGGAGGACAATGAGAACCCCCGACGAAACCAATGACCCGCATTCGAGCCGCCACTGCCGCCTGAACTCCAGCAACGCTATCTTCGATGACTAGGCAGGCCTCAGCCGATGTATTCATTCTCTGAGATGCAAACAGAAAAAGATCTGGGGCGGGCTTGCCACATGCGACTTGGGAAGCACTGAAAACCCAAGGCGAAAAATGATCGTACAGGTCTGTTAGTTTAAGTGCAAAATGCAGCTTTTCCAGATCGCTGCTCGATGCCACGCATCTCTCCACATTGATGGCGTCCAAAGCTTGATTAACGCCCGAAATGGCTTTGAGATCGCTGGCATACCGTCTGCCAATCTCTGCCATCACACATTCATGATGACCCTTCGGCAAACGTAAGCCAGACTCGGCTTCGATGATTGAGTAACTTTGCTGATCGGTCATGCCTATGAAGCGACTATTATAAGTATCGGCGGAAATATTATATCCGTATCCGGCCAGAGCTTCGACATGCACAGCGGTAGCAATGATTTCACTGTCGACTAGAACTCCATCACAATCGAAAATTAGGAGCTTTGGAGTTTTGTAAGTGGCCATAGGATTACACCATTGTCGACACAATCAACGCTGCAAGAGAGCGAGCCGGAAAATGTAGGCTGAATTTTCCCATCCCTGTCTTCTTTAAATGGTTGTTGCGATATCGGAAATCTTTGGGCCGAACTTGGAAAGAGCCTTCCAAACCCTGTGAAACGCCTCCGCGTAAAGTTCCATTACCTCGGCTTCATTGGGTGGCGCGATCTCCGATACGTAAAACATCGTATCCAAGAGTTTTACCGTATTGGGAAAGTCGCTGGCCCTCCAATCGTTGGCAATGGTCGGCAGATATTCGAAGACGGGCTTCGTAAGCCAAACCAAAACGGGCACACCTTCGGCCTGTAGCAGTTTCACCACGGTATCCCTTGCGGCCGGACCTGGCCTGAAACCGAGTGCTTCCGGTTCGATTCGAAGCGGGAAATTGAGCATGGACTGATTGCAGTCAAATGGGTCGAAGAGAGGAAAAATACCTGACAGATCTCGGATCATCTCCCATAGAAGTTTTCCGTTATTTCTTCGAATCTGAAGTTGTGTTTCCAGATCAATCACTCGCATTTTTGCGATAGATGAAGAGAAGACGTTGGGGCGGTAGTTATATCCTTCTGAGTAGGGGGAAAAAGTTCGTTCTCCATTGCGAGATGAGCTTGTCAGCGAAACGCGGTCCACATGTTTAATCAGATTTGGGTCTTCCGTAATCACAAACCCTAGTTCGCCGGCTCCAAGGTGCTTTGCGCCGTTGCCGGACAAAGCGAGCGCGTCGGTATCAATGTATGCCCCATCTACGATCGCTTTAATGGCGCCGATCGATTGGCAAACGTCATCGATGACTGCAACCCCTTGAGCACGCGCGGCAGACCTTGCATGAGGAACAAGAATATTATTCCCAAAGAGGTGGGTGATGAGAGTTGCTGCGACGCCTGGTCCGAACCTGTCGGCTGCCGCCTCTTGATCGATACCGGCCAAGTTCAGGTCAACATCAACGAAGACCGGCCGGAGGCCACTGATTGCAATTGGTCCAACCGCGCCGGGCCAGTTCAGCGCTGCGGTAACCACACTCTCGCCTCGGTCTTTGACATAATCGAGTTCGATATGGATCGCCGCCGTACCACTGCCGACGGCGCGGACTTTCCACTTACCGGTCCATGTTGCGAGATTTTGCTCCAAGTCAGCCACGATTGGGTGGTTAACCCGATGATACCTTCCACTATCTACAACTTCGCGGAGAGCATCCAAATGCTCCTTCTTTGGAGCTGGCCAAGGCGTGATCCGCCCTGGAGGGACGACGGGTTCCCCGCCGAGGAAGGCGAGATCCATTTCCTGCCAGGGCCCTCTGGTATTGTAAACGTCCAGATTATTGCTGGTATGTCCGTTCATTTGCTTCTCCGACCGCTAGTCGCGATAGATCCTGTGGCGATTTCCGAAATATGTCTAATGTTTTCCGGAGGTAAAACAACAGATAGCAAAAATATATTTTTAAATATATTTTATGAATGACAGAAGTGCCGATTTTAATCTGGATTTTGCTGAAGATGTATGTATGAGGGGCATTATATATACTGAAGTAACACTTCTTATTTACGCAGTGAGATGATGGCCTGGTGGGGAGCTTCGGCTTTTTTGATAGTCGCCTACACCAACCAAGATCATCGGAGGGAAAGGAGATTCTCAATCGGCTAGCCACACAGGCCCAAATTACAATCCAAGGCTCTGGGAAACGTCAGACAATGGTCATGAGGAATTCGGCGCGAAGGCATTCGCGTTCGATGAAGAGAGGGTTGGATCTAATGGAGTCCATGATAAAAAGATTAGGAAAACGATCATTTGGAGAAAATGCGGATAGTCCTAGTGGATCCAGAAAGCTCTGTTTCATGGGATCGCTCGCCGACAATAAAAACGGCTCCAAACGATTTAAGCCGGCTCATACTCTAATCTCAGCGGGTACACTAGGGCCGGCAAATCGGGGACGCTTGCTCCAGGCCTTATACGACATTGGCCCATCTAGCAGAGTGGATCTGGCGCGCGTCACCGGAGCAAGTCGAGCAACTATCGGCGGCATTGTCCAACCATTGATCGATCAAGGTATTCTTGTCGAAGGCGAAGTGGTTCCTGCTGACCGGGCCGGCGGAAAACCGGCTACCAAGTTGTGGTTCTCGAAGGAGGCCAAGCCAATATGCGCAGTCCTCCTGATGCACGATCGTGTCCGTACATGCTTGGTCTCTCTGGAGGGCGAGATCTATGCCCAACATCACGCCGGTTTGGCTAAAGGCCGAACAGATGCTTCCGATGCATTTCGGATCGTCAGTGCTTGTGTTGAAGAGACAATCGCTTCCGCCCACGTACCGGTTTTAGGCATCGGGGTGGCGGTCGCAGGAACGATTAACACGGAAACAGGTTCTATCGTGGCTATGAGCCTTGCGCCATACCTTGATGGATTTCCGATAGGAGCAGAGTTAACGAAAAGGTTCGGGGTTCCGGCCTGGATCGCCCAAGATACAAGAGCTTAGCTTGTTGGCGATCGGTGGTTTGGGCAAGGACGTGGACAGAGAAATTTTGCTGTCGTCTATATCGGTGAGTCGTTGGATGCGGCCCTATACGTTGATGGACATCTTTATAGGGGGACAGCGGGTGAAGCCGGAAAAATTGGTCATACCATCGTGCAACTTAATGGCCAGATGTGCCAATGCGGACGACGAGGATGTTGGGAAACGATCGCCACATTGAGATGGTTGAGAAACGAAGCACAAGCCAGGGGGTTGCCGCGACCTGGCTCGTTGAATGCGGGCCGCTTAGTGTCGCTAGCCGAGAATGGCATCAAAGGGGCAAAAAAACTACTTCAAGAGTACGCGTTCAATATTTCTGTTGGATTGGCGAACCTTCAGCAGCTGACGGCACCCAACTGCATTATTCTGCATGGTGATGTCGTGCGTGGAGGAAAATCGATGTTAGATCCTATTGAAGCGAGCTTTCAAGAACTGACAGTCAATCTCGCGGATGAGGAGATCACCCTCGCTCTTGGCGATAGTGAAGACGTAGCTGGCCTGCGCGGTGCCGCAGGCCTCGTTCTTTGTGAATTGCTAAATTTCATAATCTGACCAGAGATTCCGAAGAACTTGACGTGAAGAATGGTACAAAGCCTGATCTCGCAGAAGCTGACAATCTTGCGCTGGAAAATCTCTGAGGATGTATCGTTGCGTAAAGCCATACTAAGAAGCGCTCTTAGGCGGGCGTCGGCGGCTAAGGCAGTTCGGTAGAGACAGCAAACATTCATCGGCGTCCTCGCAGCCCAACCTTCCGGCAGCCGGCTAAGCGACGATTGCGCGATGTTCAAGAAGGTCATGCGCAGCACCGTGGCGGGATCAGCAGACAACATTCGGGCGATGCGGATTTCCCGGCGGCATGGACTATAA
>NZ_JABEPH010000442.1:0-4260 GCF_013004495.1 Rhizobium sp. SEMIA 4085 | reverse complement strand
CCCCTTGAAGACCGTCATTCCTGTGCTCAGAATCCAGCCACGGCGAATAACTCTCCCGCAAATCAAAATGAGCCTCCCGCGCCTCAAGGACTTTGGCGCACCGGATTCCGTGGCAGACACAGGCATGAGGCGGGAGAACGAAAAAACGGTCTGCCGAGCAACGCCTCATCCGCAGTCAGCCGCAAGGAAGGGGACGATAGCACTCACGCGCCACCCTCTCCATCCCCAAGAGCGTCTGTCTATTTCGCACTCAAAAAATCACCCACTTCCAGCAGGCTGAACTCGTTGTCATCTGCCTTGTCGACGGCGCGGCCGGCGGAGAAGGGAAGGTTGTTGTCGTTGCCGACGATGATATGCGTGGCATCGACGCGGTCGACATTCTCGATCGTCACGAAGGGCATGTCGTAGAAGCCTTCGCGGCCGCCCTGTTTCTTCTTGTTGTCCGGGTCTTCGATGCGCATCAGGTCGATGTAACCGATCTTGCGCACGCCCTTGCCGGCGTTGGCGTCGTCGAGCTCGATTTTGTAGATGCGCTTGAACTCCGCCGGAGCTTGGAAGCAGTCCGGCTTGGGCTCCTTGGGATCGGCACAGACCTTGTCCGTCGTACCGGCGCCATTATCGCGCTCGATGACGAGGGCGGTCGTGTCGTCCAGCATGTTGAAGTCGCCGATCGCCGCACCCTTGTCCTCGAATGGATAGAACCAGCTGCGGCCCGTCCATTTCTTGGAGGTCACGTCGTACTCGATGACGCGGATGGCGGTGTGGCCGTCAACGGATTCCATCTTGCCGTCATCCCGATAGAGCGCGCCTTCCAGAAGGCCGTAAAGCTTGGTTCCGTCCTTCGACATGGCAAGACCTTCGAAGCCACCGGAGCGCTTGAGGTTGAAGGCAGGCATCTTGGCGGCCGGATTTGCCGGAACCGAGAGCAGCGGGTTGTCGGGCGACATCACCAGCTTGCCATCGGCCGTGGTGGCGATCACGTCGGTCAACCGGCCTTCGGTATCGACTTTCAAAAGATAGGGACCGAACTCATCGCCGAGCCAGAAGCCGTCGGCGACCGGCTGGATGGATTCGATGTCGAAATCCCCGCCGGTCAGATAGCGTTTTTCGGCACCTTCGAGAGTAATCGGGAAGGGCGCGATCTTGTTCGGATCGGAGAGGAAGATATTCTTGACGACGTCGGCCTTGCCGGTCGTCCAGTCGAATTTCATCTGGTGCAGGAAGAGCATGGCGTCGCTGGAGTTGCCCTTGGTGCCGAAACCGTTGTCGGAGAGCGTCCAGAACGTGCCGTCGTCCATCGTCTTGATGCCGGAAAAGCCTTGGACAGGCTGGCCGTCGAGCGGCAGCTTGATGTCGGTGATGCGCTGTCCGTCCTTGCCGGGAACGGAGCCGAGCGCTTCAGTGCGCTTGCGGTCCGGGGTGGTGAACTTGCCGGCGTGCTTCAGGAATTCGGGCGCGTCGACGGGTGCCGGAACCAGCGTGTTGGCAGGCAGGATCGCCTGACCGGCGAGCTTGGCGGGAAAAGCCTGCTGGTCGGCGGAAGCGGAGGCGGCGACGAGGAAGAAGAGGGAGACGGAACTGAAAAGCGCAGCTTTCATGGAAACCTCCAGTAAAATGAAATGGCGGTTTCGCTTAGCAGTCCATTGATGGCGACTAATTGAAGGTTGAATGAAGCTTTGGTGACGCTGCCGACTTGGGCAGGGCCTGTGCCAGCGTCATGACACCGAGTCCCTGGCCCCGGCCCTTGAGCGCATGAACACCCAGGTCCTGCGCGCTGATCCTTTCAGGCAGCGTCAGGCGCTGGGCCAGCTCGCTCGAGATCAGCACCGGCCGGTTCAGTGTCTTGCAAAGGGACTCAAGCCTTGAAGTTGTATTCACAGTGTCGCCGAAATAGGTGATCTTGTGGTGATCGACGCCGATTTCTGCTGTGATGACAAAGCCGCCATGGAGGGCTGCGCGCAGGCGGGGCACCTGTCCATATTGCTTCAGCCAGCTTTCCGCATCGGCTTCGATATCGTTCAGGATGTCGAAGATACAGCGCACGCAGCGGCCATCCTTCAGCCCGCGCGCGAGCGGCCAGGTTATGATCGCCGAATCGCCGACGTAATCATCAATCGCCCCCTTGTTCCGCCGCACGGGTTCGGCAAAAGCGGCGAACAGCGAGTTCAGCAATTGCTGCGCTCGAAGATCTCCGTGCTTTTCGGCAAAAGGGGTCGAATCGACGAGGTCGATAAAGAGGAAGATGCGTTCTTCCTGGACGGGGGTCCGGTAGCGGCCGGAAAACATGCTGAGAAAAACATCGCGGCCGAGCAGTTCGCGCACGCGCAACACGAAGATGACGACAGCGCAGACCCCCAGCGCATACATGAAGACGTTGAACGGCATCACAAGGATGTTCAAGAGCGACACAGGCTTGATCAGCCCGATCGCCGACAGCAGCGAGGCGGCCAGCGCGTAGCCGATGTTCATGAGGGCTTCATAAATCAGCAAAGCTGAAATGATGAACGACGCCGTCGGAAGTTTCTGGAGCCGCCGGTAGAGCGGGCGCAGGAAGGCTCTCCGCTCGAAGGCCAAAATCGGCATGCCGATAAAGACCGCAAAGACCGCGCCGATGATGACCGGTTCATCGGGATAGATCACCAGGCTATAGGCTACACCGCTTGCAGCCATCACGGCCGTTAAGAGAAGCCAGTTCTGCGCTGGAGAAATCTCTTTCATGACATCTGACCTGTGTTGGCACCGGCGCGCATTTTTCCACGCGAGACGCTTCGGTCAAGCGATTTCGCAAGCCGGCTCAAGGGGCAAGGACCATCAAAGCGAAACGGTATCGACTTTCTTGCCGACGAAACGAAGCGCGATCTCGCCCTTGATAAGCTGCAGCGCGGGCGCACCGAACAATTCGCGGCGCCAACCGCTGAGTGCCGCCACCTCCGCCTTCTCGCCGTCCGCGGCAATCTTGTCGAGGTCTTCGCTGTTGGCGATGACTTTCGGCGCGACGCCGTGTTTTTCCGAAATCAGCTTCAACAGTACCTTGAGCAATTCCACCGCCGCGGCAGCACCCTCAGGCGCCTGCGTGTGGCGGGGCACATGGGGCATCTCGGCTTTCGGCAGGGCAAGGGCCGCATTGACGGCTTCGAGAACCGCCGTACCGGCGGCAGAACGCTCCCATCCCTTCGGGATCGTGCGCAGGCGGCTCAGGGCCTCGGTGTCTTTCGGCTGCTGCTGGGCGATCTCGTAGATCGCATCGTCCTTCAATACGCGTGAACGCGGCACGTTGCGGGATCGCGCCTCCCGCTCGCGCCAGGCCGCGACATATTTAACGGTCGCAAGTTCCTGCGGTTTGCGCAGCCGCATCTTCAAACGTTGCCATGCGTCATCCGGATGCATGTCGTAGGTCTCGCGCGATTCGAGAATATCCATCTCCTCCGAGAGCCAGGACGAGCGGCCTTCGCGCTCCAGTTCGGCCTTGAGATAAATATAGGCGTCGCGCAGATGTGTGACGTCTGCCAACGCATAATCGAGCTGCTTTTCGGAAAGCGGCCGGCGGCTCCAGTCGGTGAAGCGGGAGGATTTATCGATTTGCACGCCCTTTGTCCGGCTGATGAGCTGGTCATAGGAAACGCTGTCGCCGAAGCCGCAGACCATGGCGGCGACCTGCGTGTCGAAGATTGGATGCGGGATCAGCCCGCCGCGATGGAAGATGATTTCGATGTCCTGGCGCGCCGCATGAAAAACCTTCAGCACATTCGGGTTGGCCATCAACTCGAAAAAGGGTGCAAGGTCTATGCCCTTAGCAAGTGGGTCGATGATGACTTCCGTCGTCAAGCTCGCCATCTGTATCAGGCAAAGCTCCGGCCAGAATGTCGTCTCACGCAGGAATTCAGTGTCGATTGTAATGAAGTCGGACGTGGCCAGCTCTTTGCAGGCGGCCGCCAATTCGGCGGTTGTTTCTATCATGTCAATTCATTCGCAAGGAAAAAGGTCGGTTAACCTTCCTTCTCCTTTACGCTCGATATGTCAATACATTGAAGGTGCCTATGCGGGCGTGGCCGGCGGGTTATTCGCCGGGATCGATACGGCGCGTCGCACGATTGCTGTATTCGTTGGCGAGCACGGCAATCCAGCCTCCGGCAGCGATCATCGCAGGCAGACCAATGAAAGCGTCGATTTCGATGCCGCTTATGGGGTGGGCCTTCTCAGTGCGCGTCCTCCTGCTAGAGGTCTTGCAATTTCCTATGCACCGGATGCAGTAGCCTACGT
>NZ_JABEPH010000441.1:0-4270 GCF_013004495.1 Rhizobium sp. SEMIA 4085 | reverse complement strand
CGGCGCAGGAGTCTCGTGGGGTGGGAGATGTGTATAAGAGCAAGACCCCGCACGGCGACCGTGGCGGGGTGCCGATCGAGCCGCGTTTGACCGAACAATGGTGGGTGGACAACAAGACGCTTGCGAAGCCTGCCATCGCATCGGTCCGTGAAGGTCGCACTCAGTTTGTTCCGAAGAACTGGGAGAACACCTACTTCCAGTGGATGGAGAACATTCAGCCCTGGTGCATTTCCCGCCAACTCTGGTGGGGCCATCAGATCCCGGCCTGGTACGGTCCGGACGGCCAGGTCTTCGTCGAGAAAACCGAGGAGGAGGCGCTGCAGGCTGCGATCCAGCATTACCTGTCGCACGAAGGCCCGATGAAGGCCTTCGTCGAGGACCTCTTGGAAAACTTCAAGCCGGGCGAAATCCTGACGCGCGACGAGGACGTTCTCGACACCTGGTTCTCCTCGGCGCTCTGGCCTTTCTCCACGCTCGGCTGGCCGGAGCAGACCCCGGAACTGGCGCGGTACTACCCGACGAACGTTCTCGTCACAGGCTTCGACATCATACCGTTTTGGGTGGTTCGTATGATGCAGATGGGCCTGCACTTCATGAAGGACGAGGACGGCAATCCGGTCGAGCCCTTCCATACCGTCTATATCCACGCGCTCGGCCGCGACAAGAACGGCCAGAAGATGTCGAAGGCGAAGGGCAACGTCATCGATCCGCTCGAACTGATGGACGAATACGGCGCCGACGCATTGCGCTTCACTCTGGCGATCATGGCTGCACAGGGCCGCGATGTTAAGCTCGATCCGGCTCGCATCGCCGGCTACCGGAACTTCGGCACCAAGCTTTGGAACGCCACGCGCTTTGCCGAAATGAACGGTGTCAAAAGCGATCCGAACTTCGTACCGGAGGCCACGGGGCTGACGATCAACCGCTGGATCCTGACGGAGCTTGCCCGTACGGAACGTGACGTAACGGAAGCAATCGAATCCTACCGCTTCAACGATGCGGCCGGTGCGCTTTACCGGTTCGTCTGGAATCAGGTCTGCGACTGGTACCTGGAACTGCTGAAGCCGGTCTTCAGCGGTGAAGACGAGGGCGCGAAAAAGGAGGCTCAGGCCTGCAGCGCCTATGTTCTTGAAGAGATCTACAAGTTGCTGCATCCGTTCATGCCGTTCATGACCGAGGAGCTTTGGGCGCATACGGCAGGCGAAGGCGTCGAGCGCGAAACGCTGATCTGCCATGCCGAATGGCCGGCGCCGTCCTATGCCGACAATGCTGCAGCCGACGAGATCAACTGGCTGATCGACCTCGTCTCCGGTATCCGCTCGGTTCGCGCCGAAATGAACGTTCCGCCGTCGGCGACTGCGCCGCTGGTCGTCGTCAAGGCCAACAATCTGACGCGCGAACGGCTTGCCCGGCACGAGGCGGCGATCAAGCGCCTTGCCCGTGTCGAAGCGATTACGCTTGCCGATAGCGCCCCGAAGGGGGCAGCGCAGATCGTCGTCGCCGAAGCGACCGCCTGCCTGCCGCTCGGCAGCCTGATCGATCTTTCGGTTGAAAAAACTCGCCTGGAAAAGGCAATAACCAAGACCGAAGGAGAGATCGCGCGCATCAACGGCAAGCTGTCCAACGAGAAGTTCGTCGCCAACGCCAATCCGGAAGTGGTGGAAGCGGAGCGCGAGAGGCTGGCCGAATTCCAGAGCCAGATCGCAAGCCTCAAGGTAGCGCTGTTGCGCGTCATTGAGGCCTAGGCTTCCCTAGGCGTATAATACCTCAAGGCGTCCGATTGGTCGGACGCTTTTTTTGGCCGTTGAAATGATTCGATCGTCCTGGCTGAATATTTCCGGCTGCAAACATACCGTTTTGCGAATTTATGAAATGAAATGCCCTCTCGGGGCGAAAATCACGACTGTTGTCTGATTGATACAGATCACCCGATATGTGGAATGGCAATCCAAAAATACCCATAAATGATTAGGGTATTAGGATAAAATTTTATGAACAAAAAATATTGACGTGCCCGTCAATTCCTTACGTCAATTTAACACCTCTCCCGCATTATGGCTGCAAGAAGGCGCAAGTTGCCATTTATCGCGATCGCCTGCACTCTGCCGCCATTGGAGTGCTTAAGTGGGGGAGACACAGTTGGCATCTGGTATGTTTTTCAAAGGCGTAGCATCGCTCGCCGTCCTTTCGTCCTTCGCTTCGTCATCGTTTGCAGGCGGGCTGGAGCGCGGCGGGTATAATATCGACCTTCTGTTTGATCCTTCGCGCTTTGCGGTCGAATCCACGGCCACTTTCGTGATGCCGCAGCGCAAGCTGAAGAATGTGGATGATATCAACCCTGCGAACGGCGATCTCAACACGATCCCGGGATACTCCACCTCGGCGGATGACAGCGAGGACTACTGGTCTCCCCGTATCGGCGCCAAGGCTGCAATCGGCGATGCGGACTGCATGTTCGATTATTCGCAGCCCTATGGTGCTCACACCAATCCAGGTGCTCGCTGGGCGGGCGCAAGCGATAACATCGAGACAAAGGTCAACAGCGACAACTATGCTCTGACCTGCTCTTACAGATTCGACATGGGGCCAGGTCAGTTTCGCGTCATTGGTGGCGCCAATTACCTCGAAATGGATGGTTTCAAGGAACGCCTCCTCGTTCCACCGGAGCTCCTTGGCCTTCTGGGGCTTCCTGGAAGCGGCGTGGGTCGTCTTGATCTTGAGGGGGACGGCTGGGGATGGCGAGCCGGCGTGGCTTACGAAATTCCGGAATATGCGCTTCGTGCGAGCTTGATGTACTACAGTGAGGTCAAGCTTAACGAAGTCACGGGAACGGTGGACTTGACGCAGGTGCCGGCCGCCCTTCATCCCCTCGGCGGACTGATCATTCCGGTAGAGGGATCGACGGCGATGCCGGATGCTGTCGAACTGAAGCTCCAATCAGGGATTGCACCAGATTGGCTTGCATTCGGCTCCGTCAAATGGACGGACTGGAGCCAATTGCAACGCATCCCGTTCTACAATAGCGGTGTCGAAATCACCTCTCTCGATCTGGGTTATCGAGACGGCTGGACAATTACCGGCGGTGTCGGTCACAAGTTCAATGATCAGTGGAGCGGCGCCGTCAGTGTTACTTGGGACCGCGGCACATCTCAGGAATACGGTTCGCAGACCGACAGTTGGCTGCTCGGTGCCGGTGTTTCCTATTCGCCGAACAAAAACGTCGAGTTCCGCTTTGGTGGCGTGCTCGGCATCCTGACGAGCGGGGATTCGTCTCCGACCACGATTGACGGTGTTGGTGTGGGCGACGAGGCGACATACGAGTTCGACAACGATCTGGTGACGGCGCTCTCGACGTCCCTCAAAGTCAAATTCTGATCTTGCATCAATGACGTAGAAGAGCCCGGCAAATACGCCGGGCTTTTCTTTGCGCCCGCCGTATTAACCTTGCTCCAAGTCATCTCATTTTGTGACGATTCAGCAACACATTTTTACGACAGTTCGCATATCATGCCGGCGGGGCGAATTTGTCCATTTCCCGCCACAAACAGGGCGCAGCGATATTTGCGGGCGAGGGAATGGCAGGCGTAGGGTACGTTTAAGAAGCAAGATGGGTCGAGTTTTTTCCGCGACGGGCAAAGAGCGTATGAGCGCCGGCTTGGATGCCGCTTCTTGTGCGATTCAGCTTTTCCCGCAAGGCGATTCCGCCCGAAAAATTCACTCAGAAGTCACGCACCCAAGCTGTCTTTCCCTCGATGATACGGCGTCCATTGTCGCCGTACGCAGGCACCGCGATCACGCCAGCACCGGTTTGGTCACATTTGGTGTTTACGAATATTTGAAAGGCGGAAGGACGCTTGTTCGCTCCGCAGGAATGACGCCGCAGGCATTGCAGGCGGACCAGGCCGGAACGCGGGTGGTCTATCGCGATGCGCAAAAAATTCAGGCTCTCGAAGAAGGGCCGAAGGCTGGATGCGACGCGGGCAAAGGGGCCATTGAGCCCGCCGCGGGATCGCTCGCCTGGAGGAATACGCCGGGAAGCCGGGCAGCGGAGTATATGCTGCCATGGCGGTCTGCGATGGAAGCGAAAGAAACCGAGTGAAATGCTGACATCCGAGTTCAGACTTTTCAGATTTACGCTTATGGGGCTGTCTATCGCGCTTTCGGCGGCGATATCCTCCCCGGCCAAAGCATTCGATATCCATGAAGGCGTCACCAAGGACTCCGGGCCGGTCGATCACTTCAAGTTCTGCTGCACGGCCTATAACAGCGG
>NZ_JABEPH010000440.1:0-4272 GCF_013004495.1 Rhizobium sp. SEMIA 4085 | reverse complement strand
TGCGCGCGGCTACAGGACGGCCATGTCGGGGCGCCGGTTCCCCCGAGTCCCGGCCCGACAGCCGCGGCGATCGCGGTGCAACCGACGCTCCATTCCCCGCCGCCGCTTCTGCAACACCCGGGCGACCTCGTCTCAATCTTCGTTGCGCGGGATCTTGATTGCTCTGGCGTTTACCGGCTTCGCGTGACGGACCCTCGCAACAGGCCCTATGACCGCGCCGTTCTCGGGGATTTCAGCCCGCCTTCCACTCTGGTCACCAAATAGGTACGCCGATGACCGAAGGAGAAGATTGCGGTGTCGTGCGCGAACTTCTTGCGCCAATCTCCGCCTTTCTGCGCGACATGTCGCTTTACGAGATCATCGTCAACTGGCCGGGTCAGGTGGTGACCGAGGGGAGGGCCGGATGGCAGACCCACGATCTGCCGGATCTATCGTTCGACAAGCTGATGCGTCTTGCCCGCGCTGTCGCAAGCTATTCCAGTCAAGCGATCGATGAAACACGGCCGATCCTGTCGGCCACTCTGCCGGACGATGAGCGGATCCAGATCGTGATCCCACCGGCAACGACGAAGGGAACGGTCAGCGTTACGATCCGGAAGCCGTCGTCCGTTTCGCTAAGCCTCGACGATCTCGATGACGGCGGCCTGTTCGATGATGGCTTGAAAACCGAAACAGACGGCAACGCATCGGACGGCAAGCTTTTGGGGTACTACAGGAACAGGGCCTACAATGCGTTTCTGCGCGAAGCCGTCCAGGCGAGAAAAAACATCATCATTTCCGGCGCAACGGGCTCTGGCAAAACGACCTTGTCGAAAGCGCTGATCCGTCATATTCCGTCAAGCGAGCGGATCATTTCGATCGAGGACACGCCCGAGCTGGTCATCCCGCAATCGAACCACGTTCGTCTCTTTTATTCCAAAGGAGGTCAGGGCCTGGCGAAGATCGGCGCCAGGGACCTGCTGGAATCTAGCCTGCGCATGCGGCCCGATCGAATTCTGCTGCAGGAACTGCGGGACGGAACGGCATTCTATTACATCCGCAATGTCAATTCGGGGCACCCAGGTTCGATCACGACAGTGCATGCCGGCTCCGCGCAGCTCGCCTTCGAACAGCTGACATTGCTGGTCAAGGAATCGGAAGGCGGCAGGGATCTCGACAGGCATGATATCCGTGCGCTGTTGATGATTGCCATCGACGTCATCGTCCAGTGCAAACGCATCGATGGACGGTTTCGGGTGAGCGAGGTCTATTACCGGGACGCGCAAGCACCCGGGATCGGTGTCGCCGTTGTGAAAGCCGGCCAGAAATGGTCAGCTTGTGGGGGCCGCAGAACTGAGAGGCAGAGGAGGACGTAACCTCGTGATGGTTGAGGTGGTCGGAGAGAGGCTCTGGCCGTTCCGTCATGGAGCACCGCGGGTCTTGAAACAAATTGCGATTAGGAAACAGAATCCCAGGGTGGTGTTTGAAGGCAGGGTCGAGGATGTCGGCGGCTATCGCGACGATGTGCGCGATCCTGACAACATCTCGAAGCGTCTGGCGCAAACCGAGGGCGCTCGGATCGCGAAGCAGCAGCTGAGTTTGTCGAGATCATCGACACGGAGCGCAAAAATTCCGACGCCGGCTTCCCGATATCTTGTCCGCAGGGCTCTTTCGCCGGTTGTGGCACTCTTGGCACATCGCGACGTTGTGTCCATCGCGACCGGCTTCGGTTTCCTTGGCTATCTGATTTGCCGCGATTCTGGCCCATATCTGTGGCGAAGGCTGCATTTTGAAGCTCAAAGGAGATGATAGTGGTCGACCAAAGTAACCTGTTCAACATCATCTACATTGCCCTGCCACTGGTCGGGATCGTTATCCTGGGCGGCCTGATCTATATGCAACGCCACTAAATTCCGTCTGTCCACGCTGACGCGATCAAAAGATACTGACCTGTCGGGCCACCCGGTCTAACGGCGGAAGTTCATCTGCGATCGACGGTTTTGTAAACGTCATAGTGCTCGCGCTTGCCAGTCGCGATCACAAGCACGACAATATCTGCGCCTCGCACCTCATACACGAGCCGATAGCCACTGCCTCGCAATTTGATCTTGTAGCGATCCTTAGGGTCTGTCCGACAATTCATGAAGCGCGGGCAAGTGCGTCTGAGGAGGGTCCATGATGGATGCGGCGTAAAGGAAGGCCTTGGCGGAGTTGATGGTCGCTTCCGGGTCTTTCCTGAGCCGGCGGTTCGTCTGATCCAGGCGAAGAAGCGCTCCGCGTCGGTGAACTGCGTCCGCAACGAAAAGGGAACCTTTGAAAGGGGCGAGGGGTTATGCGCCACATCACTGCTGGAGACATGGCAAATGTACATCGTTGTTGGCGGGACGGGCCACGTCGGCTCCGCCGTCGCGCAGACGTTGCTCGACGAAGGCGAAGCCGTCACGGTCGTCACGCGAAACTCTGAGAAGGCCGGTGCATGGCGACAGCGGGGCGCGGAGGTCGCCGTCGCAGACGTCCACGACGTGACGTCGCTGCGTGAGGTATTCCGTAGTGGGAAGCGGGCCTTCCTACTGAACCCGAACGCTGACATCTCGAGCGATACGGATCGGGAGGAACGCGAGACCGTGCGCTGCCTGCTCGAGGCGATCGAAGGATCCGGGCTGGACAAGGTGGTGGCGGAATCAACCATGGGCGCGCAGCCGGGCGAGGAATGCGGCGATCTCAACATCCTTTACGAACTGGAAGTGGGCCTGAGGAACCAGCCGATTCCTGCCAGTGTCGTCCGCGCAGCCTACTACTACAGTAACTGGGATACGATGGTGGGGCCCGTCACGAAGGACGGCGTGCTATCGACCATGCTCCCTGCCGACCTCACGCTCCCGATGGTCGCGCCGGAGGATCTGGGAAGGGTGGCGGCGCGGCTCCTGCAGGAGCCGATCGAAAAGATCGGCATACACCCCGTCGAGGGGCCGAAACGGTACTCCCCCAACGATGTCGCCGCAGCCTTCGCCGCCGCCCTCGGCCGGGCTGTTCGCGTCGACGTGATCCCGCGCGAAAACTGGGAAGACGCATACCGCAGTTTGGGCTTCTCCGACGCGGCAGCTCACTCATATGCAAGGATGACGGCTCTCACCGCCGATGGTCCCGAATATCCCGAGGATCCAATTCGAGGATCGATCTCGCTCCAGACCTACATAGGCAAGCTTGTTCGCGACTCATCCTAACGCGTCCCGATGGACGAAAAAGGAAAGCGAGACCGCCAAAGGCCACTTGGGTGCTAGTGGACCAGGGCCGCAGTGTGACAGCACCGCGGCTGTTGCATTTACGATGATCCATAGTGGGTTTCTGATATAATTCCAGAAGGCGAGCAATGGAGAATCTCAATGGATACGTGGCGAATGGTGCGGCGCAATAAGCTGGTTGGGATGTGGGCGGCGCAAAAATTGGGATTATTCGGCGAAAGTGCCACGGCCTACTCGAATGACCTCGCGAGGGGCACGCTCGACGTCAAACGCAACGACGTGTTGGCCATAATTCGCAGGGACTTCGATGCCGCGGGTGTGGTTCAATCCAGAGAGCAAATTCTGAGCGTCATGACCCAATCATGGCTGGATGCCGGAAGAAAAACAGACAGCGCAGATGCCAGCGACGCCGCACTGGTGCAGATTGCGCGCAATCTCCAGCCGAGATGACGACGGTGCTTAGAGAGGACCGGTTCAGTTCCGCCCGGACGCGCGTCAACGTGACCGCGAAACAACTCCTGCCACGCTTCAAATGACTCCATTGGGCCGGAAGCTGCCAAGGAGCCGCTTCCGCTTCGCGCCGATATTGTTGAAAAACTCGGCATTGCCGATGCTTGGGACGCGTGATTCAATCCTCTGAGTGATTTGCAGGGGGATCAGGCGAATGATGGGATGTCAGGCGGTTCCGGCGCAGCTCTTTTACGACTTCTGCCTCGATGATCATGTCCCTGCGGACCATCTGCTGCGCGGGATCGATCGTCACCTCGATCTCGATAGCGTTCGAGCACAGTTGAAGCCGTTCTATAGCAACACTGGTCGGCCCTCAGTTGATCCTGAGCTGATGATGCGAATGCTGATCATCGGCTACAGCATGGGTATCCGGTCGGAACGGCGACTTTGCGAGGAGGTCCATCTCAATCTCGCATATCGGTGGTTTTGCCGCCTTGGCCTGGACGGAAAGGTACCGGATCATTCCAGCTTTTCGAAGAACCGTCACGGCCGGTTCCGGCAAAGTGATATCCTCCGACACATGTTTGAGACTGTGGTGGAA
>NZ_JABEPH010000439.1:0-4288 GCF_013004495.1 Rhizobium sp. SEMIA 4085 | reverse complement strand
GCTCCTGCCCGAGGCGGCGTAGCGCCGCGCATGATTAGCGCTGACTTCCTTGTCGTCTTCCGCGTGGATCACCAGCATCGGGCGCGCCATTGTTGCAGCCGCCTCCCCCGCATCGAAATCCTCCAGTCTCCGGCCGGTCAGCCGATGCACCTCACCCTCAAGCGCCGCCTGCGCCGCCTTATCGAGGCCGACCATCCTGCCGAAGCCGGCAAACAGCCATTTCATCTCGCTCGGCGAGCCGATCGTGACGATCTTTCCGGCCGACAGCGCTTCGATTTCAGGCAGCAGGCCGGCGGCCGAAACCATCAGGGCCGCGCCGCCGAAGGAATGGCCGACTGTCGCGTCGAATGGCCCGAACCGCACCTCGGCTGCGGCGATCGTCTCTACGGCAAGCCCCATATGCAGAAAGCGTCCGCCTGCGCGCCCGTGGCCCGGAAAATCGACGCCGATCACCTCCGCGCCGCTTGCGGCAAGCGCACCGATCAGATCGGTCATGTATTCCATGCTCGACCCCCAGCCGTGCGTCACAAGGTAACGCTGCCGCCTGCCGGCAGCACCGCCGTTGATCCGGTAGGCATGCGCCCGCCGTCCACCCACAAGGCGAAACTCGATTCGCTCCGCCGATTGCAGGAAAGCCCGGCCTGCCGCATGCGCCGCTCTGGCCTTTGCGCCCTTTGGCTTTGCGGACGGCGTCAGGCAGAACAGCCGGAACGCCGTCTTGCCCGCAAGAAGCGGTGAAACCGCCTGCAACAGCGAAAATCCGAGGCGGGTGACCTTCAGTGCAAAGTTTGGCATAGTGGGAATCCAATAATGTTCAACACTGAACAATAAAGTACAACGATGAACAAAAAACAATCCCTTCCTTGGGATCATCCGCGTTTTCGCAGCTGGATCGCCGTCGCCCGCGCCTGCCAGTTGATGCAGCAATCCTTGGGCCGATCGCTGGCAGAGCTCGATATCAAGACCCCGCATCTCGATATTCTGATCAATCTTTATCGCTTCGAGGGCATCTCGCAGCAGGAGCTTGCCCGCAAGCTCCTCGTCGGCCGCTCCAATATGAGCATGCTGCTGCCACAGATGGAAAAACGCGGCCTGATTAAGCGCTGCGGCGACGACAAGGACAAGCGCGTGCTGCGGCTCTATCTGACACCCGAGGGCCGCAGCCTCACCGAGCGCGCCATGGTGATCCAGACCGACCTGATCGAGCGGGTGCTGTCCCCCGAGCCGATAGAGCAGTGCATGGCCATGGCAAGCTCGATGGAACGGATCATCGGCGTGCTGCAGCAGGATCTGCGCGACGAGGATTGATGTCAGTGCAGCGTGCGCCCGGCCGGCCGCCCGGCAAGCGATCTGTATTCCCATGCGGCAACGACGATCAACACCAGCGTCGCCAGAATGCCCATCACATAGACTTCGAGCACCGGTGCCAGGAACGCCAAAAGGACCAGCAGCACAAGACCCGCGATATGCGAAAGCGGCGCTCGCCCGCTCGTCGCGCCCTTGAACCAGAGATTGCCAACAAGGAAAAGGCCCGAGCCACCGAGGATCGCAGCCATCACGCCGACATCGCCCTTGTCGTGGGGATGCGAGAACATGAACTCGACGGCCACCGCATGCACGATGATGCCGGCGAGAATCGGAATATGCGCATAGGTGAAAGCCTGCCGCGCAAGGCGGCCCGGCGTCTCGTCATGCTCGATCCGGTGTGCGGCCCGCTGATGCCCGAACCGGAAATAGAGCCACCACATCGCGACCGTTCCAACAAAGCCCGTGACGAAAACGGCGGTCGTCAGACCGGAAAACGGCAGTTCCGAAAAGGTGCGGCCGGAAACGAGGATCGCTTCGCCGAGGCAGATGATGATAAACAGCGCGCAACGCTCCGCCATGTGGGCGCCCGAGACATCCCAGTCCGCCGCCGTCGACTTGCCCAGCCCCGGCACGAAGAAACCTGAGGCCGGACCCGCATAATCGATGAGGAGCGCAATAATCCATGTAATCAACCGCCCCTCATGCTCCAGAAAACCGCCGGCGATCCAGAAAACGCCGGCAACCGCAAGCCATGTGCTGATGCGGATGAAGTTCAAATAGTTCGAGCGGCCGGCATCCTTCATCGCATAGAGCGCAAAAAACGACCGTCCGACCTGCATCAGCACGTAGGCCGCCGCAAAAAGCAGTCCCTTGTCGCCGAAAGCTTCGGGAATCGAAGCCGAAAGCACCAATCCGAGCAGCATCAGAGCAACGAGCATGCCGCGCACCGGCATCTTTTCGGGATCGAGCCAGTTCGTTACCCAGGCCGTAAAGACCCAGACCCACCAGACGGCGAAGGTCATCAGCGCCGCTTCGACAGCGCCAAGCAGCGTGTAGTGGGCCGCCAGCGCGTGGGAAAGCTGTGAAATGGAAAAGACGAACACCAGGTCGAAGAAGAGTTCGAGAAAGCTGACCTTGCTGTCGGCCGGACTTCCCTTCGAACGCAGCCAGTTTTTACCTGTGGTTCCCGCCATTTCCCCCCCCTTATGGCTGTTGATCGCTCAGCGCGGCTTTTCCGCGACCTCGCGGCTCATGCCCTTCTCGCCGAGTTCCTTCTCGTATTCCGCAAAAAGCTCCTCGCCACGCTCGCCGAGCTCGCGCAGATAGACCCAGGTGAAGATGCCCGTATCGTGCATGTCGTCGAAGCCGATGCGCACGGCATAATTGCCGGTCGGCGTCATAGAGATGATCGCGACGTTGCGCTTGCCGGGAACCGTCAACTTCTGCCCCGGCCCATGGCCCTGCACTTCTGCCGAGGGCGAAAGCACACGTAACATTTCGGCCGAAATATCAAAGCTCTGGCCGTCGTTGAAGGTCACGGTCAGACGCTGCCGGTCCTTCGAGACACGCAGTTCAGTGGGCCAGATATCGCTCATCGCTCCCTCCAATTGTCACAGAGCAGTAGGCAATCGAGCATTTCGAGGCAAGCTCAATTTACCGTGCGTCCCCCGCCTTTCCCTTGACGGTGCAGCCACATCTGTCCACATTACCATGACGACGGAGATATTGGTGAACAGCAACGTTGGAACGATAGCAAGCGCATCGCCCTTAGTGGCAGATGCAGCCTCGATGATCGACCCCTTTGGACGGGCGGTCACTTATCTGCGCGTCTCCGGCACCGACCGCTGCGATTTCCGCTGCACCTACTGCATGGCGGAAAACATGACATTCCTGCCGAAGAAGGACCTTCTGACGCTTGAAGAGCTGAACCGGCTCTGTTCGGCCTTCATCGCCAAGGGCGTGCGCAAGATCAGGCTGACCGGCGGCGAGCCGCTGGTGCGCAAGAACATCATGTTCCTCGTGCGCGAGCTCGGAAAGCGGATCGGCTCCGGCCTCGAGGAACTGACGCTGACGACCAACGGCTCCCAGCTTGCCCGCCATGCAGAGGAACTCTACGACTGCGGCGTGCGCCGCATCAACGTCTCGCTTGATACGCTCGACCCCGACAAGTTCCGCAAGATCACCCGCTGGGGCGATTTCGCCAAGGTCATGGAAGGGATCGACGCGGCGCAGAACGCCGGCTTGAAGATCAAGCTCAATGCGGTCGCCCTCAAGGATTTCAACCAAGCCGAGATACCGCACATGCTGCGTTTCGCCCATGGCCGGGGCATGGATCTCACAGTCATCGAAACCATGCCGATGGGCGAGATCGACGAGGACAGAACCGACCAGTATCTGCCGCTCTCCGAGCTTCGCGCCGATCTCGAACGTGAGTTCACGCTAACCGATATCGGCTACAAGACCGGCGGTCCGGCACGCTATGTAGAAGTCGCCGAAACCGCCGGCCGTCTCGGCTTCATAACGCCGATGACGCATAATTTCTGCGAAAGCTGCAACCGCGTCCGGCTCACCTGCACCGGCACGCTCTATATGTGTCTCGGCCAGAACGATGCCGCCGATCTCCGCTCTGCATTGCGCGCCACGGACGACGACGACCTTGTCTACGCCGCAATCGACGAAGCGATCACCCGCAAGCCGAAAGGCCACGACTTCATCATTGACCGCACCCACAACCGCCCAGCGGTCTCCCGCCACATGAGTGTCACCGGCGGGGGAGCACCTCCCATTTCGGGGCTCCAAGAGCGCCCGGCGGGTCCCCCATCGGGAGCAGGTGCGGATGCGCGGGGGACGGGAGGGTGGGGTTATTCGCCGCCGAGGGGTTGGGTGGCGGGTTTTGCGGGCGGTGTTTCTGGGGGCGAGTCGGGGGGTGCGGGGTGGGGGTGGGGAGCAGCGGCGGCGTGTGGGGATTTGGGGGATGTTG
>NZ_JABEPH010000438.1:0-4300 GCF_013004495.1 Rhizobium sp. SEMIA 4085 | reverse complement strand
CAAGGCGCGTGCAGTCGCTCGATCCCCCGCTGCGTGAGCGCTGTATGGCGTGTGAGCTTGCGCAGCCGTCGACGCCGCTCCTTGCTGATGTCGTCGGCAATGGTCCCGAAGTAGCCGCTGTACTCGGGAAACTCGCGGTCGTGGAACGTGTTGCGCTTGAGTTCTCGGTAGATCGTCGAGCGGTGATCTCACCAACCGGGAGTTTGCGTTCCTAATCTGATAAAAGACGTCGACGATCGGACAGGGTGAGCTGCAAATAGCAATGCGACATGCCAAAATCTCCAAAGTGAAGCCATTAAAATCATTGGCATGTCGCACTTGGAAATAGAATGTACCAACTGGAAGTTTAGCGCCAAAGCGGCCGCACCCGACGTCCCCAAGATTGTCGATTGGTATATGGAAGGCAAGATCAACATCCACGATCTGATTACCCATCAAGATGCCGATCGAAGAGATCAGCACTGCCTTCGATCTCATGCACCAGAGCAGGTCTATCCGCTCCGTCATCGTTACCGATTGCTGATGGACCATTTCGCGACGGCCAACATCTTGATTTTATTGCCGATCGCTCGCAGTTCGGCCATTGGCAGGGTGATCTCCTGATTTTCCGGCGCGACCTCGGTGAGGCCAATGTCACCTCGCTGGTCGAGCGCAAGAGCCACTACACGGTGATGATCAAAATGGCAGCCGTCACTTTCGGCCGCTCATCGACAAGATCGTCGATGCCTTCTCACCGCTACCCGCCGTTGCCCGGCAGAGCTTCACCTTCAACCGTGGTACCGAGTTTCGAGGTTTCGGGCTTTGGAAGATGGGATCGGCGCCAGGAGCTGGTTCTGCGATCCAAATTCACCGTGGCAGAAAGGCGCGGTCGAGAACACCAATAAGCGCATCCGCCGCTTTGTGCCGAGCGATACCGACCTATCCGCCGTCAGCCAGCAGCAGCTGGTCGCCCTTTGCCCATCATCTAAATTCCCTGCCCAGAAAGTGCCTTGGCTATCGCACACCAGCCAAGGTGTTCATGGCGCATTTGCGAGATTGCGCGTAAACCCCTACCCTCCACTCGTCATTGTTGCACTTGGATTAGATTCTCCAAAAACGTTTTCGCGGAAAAAGCCAGTCCGCCATTTCCTGAGATGCCGCCGGGCACGTACCTGCTGTCGGTTTTGTCGCTTCGGAGGCACAGTGGTGTTCGGCTTGCTTTCTGCTGCGCTCCCATTAAGCCATTGAATGATACGCAGGAATTCGCTCTGAGGCTCTTTCTTCGCAGTTGGCACGACTTTTGAAGCTCCTTTGTCGCGAGGCGATAGGAGCTCGCGGCCGCTATTCATGTCATGGGTGACATCAATATCGCTGGAGCGAATGGAAAGAAGCAACGTGTCAGGTCTGCGTCAGATACTCACATTTCGAGCGATTTTTTCGCCCTCGCGCCAAGTTTTTATTTCAGGTTTCTTGCGACCGGGCGTCTTGGTGCGCTCATATAGGAACATGGATCGAATCCGTATGGATCTGCGCGGCGGCGCTTTTCGCAACGTCCTCGCTTTCACTGTTCGCCACTGGAGCAGGCAGCCGGCCCGGCTCGCGATCATCATGACCGCGGTGCTCGCCTCCACGCTGGGTGACGTGCTGACACCGCTCTATTCAGGCCGGCTGGTAGACGCCGTCGCGAAGGGAGCCGCAACAAAGGCCATAGCGTGGGATGCAGCGCTCGCGGCCTTCTCTATGCTGATTGCGCTCGCGCTCGGCGCCATAGTCATGCGTCACGTTGCTTTCATTCGCATTATCGATCTAACGCTGAAGATGATGACCGACATCTCGATCGATGCATTCCATCGCGTTCAGCGCTTGTCGACGGAGTGGCATGCCAATGGCTTCGCTGGCTCGACGGTGCGCAAGATCACGCGAGGCGCGCGGGCGCTCGAGCTCTTGAACGACACGCTTCTCATCGCGTTGTTTTCCTCTCTCAGCATGCTAATCGGCTCGGCCGTGCTGCTGGGCTGGTACTGGCCGATAACGGGCCTGATTATTGCCTGCGGCTCCTTTGTATACGTCGCCCTGACGATCACGCTATCGCTCGGCTATGTCGCGCCCTTGGCGAGCCTTGCTAATAGCTGGGATACCCGGCTTGGCGGCGCGCTCGCGGACGCGATCAGCTGCAACGCGGTTGTCAAAGGCTTCGGAGCCGAACAACGGGAAGACGAGCGCCTGGCGAAGGTCATCGCCAAGTGGCGGCGCAGGATGCGCCGGACCTGGATACGGGGTACGATCAACGGCACAACCCAAGGTATAACTCTACTCGCGCTCAGGGCGGCAGTCATCGGCTATGCGCTACTTCTATGGTCACGCGGTCAGGCGTCCCCGGGCGATGTCGCCTTCGTGCTCACCTCGTTCTCCCTGCTGCGAGGCTATCTGCGCGACGTCGGCATGCACGTTCGCAACCTGCAGCGCTCGGTCAATGATATGGAGGAGCTGGTCGATCTCCAGAGCCAGCCGCTCGGCATCGCTGATCGCCCGGAAGCTAAGCCGATCCATATCACGAAGGGCCGCATCGATTTCGAGAACGTCCATTTCCACTATGGTACTGGGGTGCCACTCTACAATGACTTTTCGGTGTCGATTAAGGCCGGCGAACAGGTCGGTCTGGTCGGTCCGTCCGGCTCCGGCAAGACCACCTTTGTAAAGCTCATCCAGCGGCTCTACGACCTGAACGGCGGCCGAATCCTGATCGATGGCCAGGACGTTTCGAAGGTGACGCAGGCTTCGCTGCGCTCGCAGATCGCGATCGTGCAGCAGGAATGCCTGTTGTTGAATCGATCGCTCGCCGAGAACATCGCCTATGGCCATCCTAGCGCCGGCCAGGCCGAAATCGAACAAGCGGCCCGGCTCGCCAGCGCGCACGAGTTCATCGCGCGCCTGCCGAAGGGCTACCTCACTCTGGTAGGCGAACGCGGCGTGAAGCTTTCCGGCGGCGAGCGCCAGCGGGTGGCGATCGCGCGCGCCTTCCTGACAAATGCACCGATCCTAATCCTCGACGAGGCGACATCGAGCCTAGACTCGGAATCGGAGGCGCTGATCCAAAAGGCGATGGAGCGGCTGATGGTCGGGCGCACCACGCTGATCATCGCGCACCGACTCTCGACGGTGCGCGCGCTCGACCGGCTACTCGTCTTCGAACGCGGCTGCATCATCGAGCAGGGCGATCATGCCGCGCTGATCCGCCTCGACGGCGGCATCTACCGCCGCCTATTTGAGCGACAGGCACTGGAATTAACCGAAGAGCTCACTCAGTTCTCGTCACGTTAAGGACGTACTCGTTAATAAGAAGGCCGCGTGGAGCGAGTTCCGCCAGCTTCATCGTGTATAAAATTCTACAATTTCGTTGACCATCTAACTAAGGGCTTATGAGCCATTTGCCTGAGGCCGCTGCGCCGCGCAAAACATGATCCAAACTGAACCCCATGAGGTCGGCAAGATGCGCGTCGTTGAACGGCGATATTTTAAGCAAATTCGGAAATGAGGTGCCATAGTCTTCCACGCCCCCAACGATATCCATCTCACGCGTTCTTTTGTGGCATTCTCTTGATCAATTTGTGGCAAAATGAAGGTTCGATACGCCGGAACACTGCATATAGTGCTGCGCAGACACTGGAGTCGAACATGGTAGAACTTATACCACCGCTCAATGATTAGAACTCATTGGCCCATTTTCTCCGACCAATGGACATGATGCGCCACGGCTGTCGTTGCAGCTTGCGCCATGCATCACAGCAGAGGTCGACGATGTCCTCGTAGGATTTGAAGACCCGGTTTGACAGCCAGTTATCGCGCATGAACTGCCATAGGTTTTCGACCGGGTTGAGTTCAGGCGACTTTGGCGGCAGCGGCAGGATCGTGATGTTTTCGGGCACGATGAGATTGTTGGACATGTGCCAGCCAGCTTGATCCATGATGAGAACAGCATGCGCATCCTCGGCGACATGGCGTGCAATTTCGGTCAGATGCTGGTTCATGGCAGAGGTGTCGCACCATGGCATGACGAGTGCGGCGGCCTTGCCGAGCTTCGGGCAAATCGCTCCGAAGATATAGGCCGACCTCGTGCGCTGGTCATGCGGCGCTGAGGGCCGTGTTCCACGTCTGCCCCACCGCCTTGTTATCTTGTTTTTCTGGCCGATCCGGGCCTCGTCCTGGAACCAGACTTCTATTCGCTTGCCTTTGCCGGTTCCGGCGGCGATTTCCGCCACTGCGGCGGGGAAGTTTTTTTAAAGTCCTCAATCGCTTGCGGGTCCTGTGCATGGTGCTGGGG
>NZ_JABEPH010000437.1:0-4309 GCF_013004495.1 Rhizobium sp. SEMIA 4085 | reverse complement strand
GCTCCGTTGCCTACAAGGGACGCGACGTGCTTTCCATGAACGGCGCGCAATTGCGCCAATTGCGTGGTGCAGAAATCGGTGTCGTCTTCCAGGAGCCGATGACCTCGCTCAATCCCTCGATGACCGTCGGCCGCCAACTCGAAGAAGGGTTGCAGCTTCATACGAAACTTTCGCAGGCAGAACGGCGCAGCCGTATCCTCGGCATGCTGGATCGGGTCGGGATCCGCGACCCCGCCGGGGCGCTCACTTCCTATCCGCATGAATTCTCGGGCGGTATGCGCCAGCGCATCATGCTGGCATCGGTCATGCTGCTGAAACCGGCGCTGTTGATCGCCGACGAGCCGACGACTGCGCTCGATGCCGTGATCCAGCGCGATGTCATGGAATTGATGGTGGAACTGACACAGGCCGAAGGCACGGCCGTGCTGCTGATCAGTCACGACCTGCCGATGGTCGCCCGCTACACGAACCGCATCGTCGTCATGGAAAAGGGCGTAATCGTCGAAGAAGGACGCACCGCCGATCTGCTCGACGCACCGCAGCGTGCCTATACGAAGAAACTGCTTTCCTCCCTGCCGTTTCGCGGACAGACGCGGATGATCGACAAGACCAAGGCGCCAATGGTCTCGGCGCGTGATATCGTCGTCGACTATGGGGGCCGGCGGTCGCTGATGAAGAAGGCAACGCCAAAACGGGCGCTCAATGGCGTCAGCATCGATATCCACGAGGGCGAAGTCGTTGCACTGGTCGGCGGTTCAGGTTCCGGCAAGACCACGCTCGGCCGCACCATTGCCGGACTGGTCCGGGAGAGCGAAGGCGATATCCGCTTCAAGGGACGCAGCCGCGACGACGACTGGATGGACTATCGTCTGAATTGCCAGATGGTGTTTCAGGATCCTTATTCCTCGCTGAACCCGCGCATGACCATCGTCGCGCTTGTGGAAGAAGCGCTGCGGCTCGTTCCCGATCTTAACGCGACGGCAAAGCGCAAGCGCGCCCTGGAGACGCTGGAGGAAGTCGGCCTTGGGGCCGACTATGGCGAGCGCTACCCGCACGAGCTTTCGGGCGGCCAGCGTCAGCGCGTGGCGATCGCCCGCGCCATTGCGCGCCGGCCGAAATTCCTGATCGCAGACGAACCGGTATCGGCCCTCGACGTGACGGTCAGGGCGCAGGTGCTCGAACTCCTGTCCGATCTGCAAAAACGCTACGGCTTTTCCTGCCTCTTCATCAGCCATGATCTCGGCGTGGTCGAGCAGGTGGCCGATCGCGTCGTCGTCATGCAGGACGGCCGGATCATCGAGGAGGGCGACCGCGATACGGTTTTCGACAGCCCGAAGGAGGCCTATACGCAAAGGCTTCTCTCGGCCATCCCCGCCCTGGACCACAATGCGCAGGGCGGTGTGACCCTCAAATGGCGCCTGGAGAACTGACATGACGACCGTGATTGCATCTGGAAAGCTCGTGGAACGATTGAACGCGATCTGCGATGCCCAGCCTTTCGTAACGCGCTTCATGGTGCATGCGCTTGCAAGCGGTGAAACGATCGTCAGGCGCGCGGACGAGGAAACTCCCTCCGCCAGCACCCGAAAGACCTCGATCATGATGGCAGCCTTGAAGGCCGCCCATGAAGGCCGCCTGGATCTGGACGAACGGATCATTTACGAAAAGCGTTTTGCAGAGGAAGTGGCGAGCGGGATGTTCCGCTACCTGACACCCGGTATCGTCATATCGCTGCGCGATGCCATCACCGGCATGATGGTGCTGAGCGACAATGTCTGCACCAAGATGGTCTTCGAAAGGCTGACGCTCGAAGAGGTCGACGGCTATTGCAAGTCGATCGGCATGACGGAGACCAACCATCGCTTCCTCATCCCTCCCTTGGCGCTGTCGCCCGATCATTCATTGAAGGCCGTCACCACGACGACGGCGCGGGACCAGGTCTATCTGCTGCAGACCATCCTGGATGCGCAAAATTCGCGGGAGGCCGCGGACCGACTCGGCTCTTCGCAGGCGTTGTGCGCCTATGCGCTTCAAACCCTGAAGAACCAGATCCTGCGCTATGCCATCCCCTCCAGGCTGCCGTTCGGGGTTGTCGTCGCACATAAGGGCGGTACGGGAAAGCGGGGCCGCATGAATGCCGGTATCGTCTATCGCGACGGTTCCCCCTTCTACATCATTGCCGCCTATACCGACGACGTGCCGCAGGAAATGCCGGACGGCACCCCTGGCTATACGGTCGCGCTTGAAACCATCGGCAGGCTTTCACGCGCCTGCTGGGATGAATTCCAATCCTAACGATCCATAAAAAGAGGGTAGAACAATGCATAAGCTTCTTCTTGCAGGGACCATGTTAATGGCGATGACCGGCCTGGTCGAAGCCCGCGACATCGTCGTGGCTCAAAGCTCCGACCTGCGCAGCAATAATCCGGGCGTCAATCGCGACGGCAATACCGATGGCGTCATCCTGCATATCGTCGAAGGGCTCGTCGGCTATGCCAACAACGGCGAGGTCAAGCCGCTGGTGGCAAAGAGCTTCGAAGTCTCGGCGGATGGGCTGCCCTATAGCTTCAAACTGCGTGACGACGTCAAATTCCACGACGGCAAGAAATTGACCGCCGATGACGTCGTTTGGAACTGGAACCGTTATCTCAAGCCCGAAACGAAATGGACCTGCCTTCCTGATTTCGACGGTAGCGGCAACGTGCACGTTACGGGGGTCAAGGCAGTCGATGCTTCGACCGTCACCATCACGCTGGAAAAGCCATCCGCGGTTTTCCTTGGCCTGATGTCGCGCCCCGAATGCGGTTACACCGGGATGATCTCCCCGGAATCGGTCAGCCCGGACGGAAGCTTCATCAAGCCGATCGGTACCGGTCCCTTCAAATGGGACGAATGGAAGAAGGGCGAATATATCCATCTCGCCAAGTTCAACGATTATGTCTCGCCCCAAAACGACGGAAAGCCCGACGGCATGGTCGGCTCCAAGCGTCCTCTCGTCGATGGCATCAAGTTCATGGTCATTCCCGATGCCTCGACCGTAAAGGCCGGCCTTCAGTCCGGCGTGCTCGATACCGCGGAGATTTCGCCGGATCTCATTCCCGAATTCAAGACAAGCGACACGATGCAGCTGATCGTGACCCGCAACAACGGCAAAAACCTCTTCTACATCCAGACGCGCGACAAGGTTCTGAGCAATCCCGGCGTGCGCCGCGCCATGGCGATGGCACTCGATCTAGACCAGCTCGTCGAGGCAGCCTCCAATGGCACTGGCGCAGCCAACGGTGCCATGGTTTCGGAAGACTCGCTCTATTTCGACGATGTCCAGAAGAAGCGTCTTCCCTACGACCTTGAGGCCGCGAAGAAGGAGCTCGCGGCGGCCGGCTACAAGGGCGAGCCGATTACCATCATCGCCAACAAGCGCAGCAACGTGCCAAGCTTCCCGGCCGCGGTCATGGCGCAGGCCATGATGCAGCAGGCAGGTCTTAATGTGCAGATCGAGGTGCTGGACTACGCGACACAGGTCGATCGTCGCCGGTCCGGCAACTATCAGGTCATCTCGCAATCGGTCGCGCCGCGGCTCGATCCGGCGCTGATGTACGGCTTCTATGTCGGTAACAAGGATAAGAACGCTTCTTTGATGTGGGATCACCCGAAGGCCATCGAACTGATGAAGGCCGCCTATGCGGAGTCCGACCAGACGAAGCGTCAGGCGATCTTCGACGAGTTTCACACGCTGATGCTCAAGGAAATGCCGGGCATCTTCCTCTATGACATGGTCGATGTCTGGGGCGCGACCAAGAAGCTGAAGGGCCAGCCCGTCTGGCAATCGAATGCCCGCCTTTGGGAAGTTTCGCTCGACAATTGAGCCTGAATTGCCGCGCCCGGTGGGGCGCCGCCACACCGCTTCGACGGTCAACAGAAGATCCGACAGGCAGTCCTGCCGGGTCGGGTGCAACATGTCGCCTGTGGCGGCAGGACAGACAGCGAGGAAATGCCATGAATCTTGACGCGATCAGCTCCATTGCCGCGACGGTCGAAAAGATGAAGCCGGATTATATCGCTCTCAGCGACAGTATCTGGGATTTCGCGGAGCTGAAGTTCGAGGAGCGGTGTTCGTCGCAACTGCTGGCAAGGACACTCGAGGAAAACGGCTTTGTTGTGCGACGCGGCATCGCAGCCATGGAAACGGCCTTCATCGGCGAATTCGGCAGCGGCAAGCCGGGGATTGCTTTCCTCGGCGAATTCGATGCCTTAGCCGGCCTGGGCCAGACCGCAAACGTGGCCGAGCCTCGTCCGATGGCGGCGGGAG
>NZ_JABEPH010000436.1:0-4313 GCF_013004495.1 Rhizobium sp. SEMIA 4085 | reverse complement strand
GGGGGGGGGGGGGGGGGGGGGGGGGGGGGGGGGGGGGGGGGGGGGGGGGGGGGGGGGGGGGGGGGGGGGGGGGGGGGGGGGGGGGGGGGGGGGGGGGGGGTGATCTGCTCTTGCTCGACCCCGGCACCGAGGAAGGCGATGTCGCACTTGCATCGGCCCTCAGCCTGGTGCCCTCTGTCATCGCGGCTGCCGCCGTCTTTCCGGAAAGCAAGCAGATGGTGACAAGCGATCCGAACGATCCGCTTTCAGGCATTCCGGTCGCCGACAGCCTGCTCCTTCCTCTCAAGCGTTTTTCCGATATCGCCGCTACCGGCGTCGTTAATGTCGCAACGGATGAGACGGGCGTCCCCCGCTTCATTCCGCTGATCTCGCGCAGCGCCGGGCGTGTGGATCCGTCGTTTCCGCTACGCGCGGCGTCGCTGGCGCTCGATCGCGATCCGGCCTTCCAGCCGGGCAGCATTTCCTTTGCCGACAGGCATATTCCGACCGATACTGGTCAGCGCCTGCCGCTTACCTTCTACGGCCCGCGCCGGACAATCCCAACTTTCAGCCTGATGGATGCGCTCGATGGCAAGGTGCCTGCAGACGCGATCGAGAATCGCGTCGTCGTTATCGGCGCAACCGTCACCGCCGGTGGCGAC
Organism: Rhizobium sp. SEMIA 4085; assembly: GCF_013004495.1. NCBI lineage: Bacteria > Pseudomonadati > Pseudomonadota > Alphaproteobacteria > Hyphomicrobiales > Rhizobiaceae > Rhizobium > Rhizobium sp. SEMIA 4085. The sequence continues at coordinate 3,672 of NZ_JABEPH010000436.1, read as the reverse complement.
GTTTTTCCGACGCCTTTCGATCCGGTTCTTCCCGGGGTCGAGGTCATTTCTACCGCGATCGCGCATCTGATCGCCGGAGATAGCATCGTCCGCGATCACAATATTCGTCGGCTCGACGCCACGGTCGCGGTGCTTCTGCCGCTTGCGCTCGTCGGCCTGATAGCCTGGCGGCGCAGCCTGATCGGTTTCGTCTTGATCGCTCTCGTTTTTGTGGTCTGGGCGACCATCAATCTTGCCATGTTCAAGGCAGGCTATTGGCTGAGCGCAGCGTTGCCGGTCGCCGCCGCGTTGCCTCCGGTTCTCATCTTCGGCGCAGCCCAACTCCTTCTCGGACGCCGCCAGGTGCGCCATTTCGCTGCCCAAAGCGAGCTCCTGCAACGCATCGAAGCACCCGGCCTTGGAGAATGGCTCGCACGCGATCCATCCTTCCTTGCCGAGCCAGTCCGGCAGGATGCTGCCGTGGTCTTCATCGATCTCTCGGGCTTTACCGGGCTTAGTGAAGCGGTCGGAGCGGTAACCGTGCGGGAGGTCTTGAGCGGCTTTTTCGAGATAGCCGACCAGGAGGCGCGGGCACATGGCGGGGCGATCACGAGCTTCATGGGCGATGGTGCGATGATCCTGTTCGGGCTGCCGCACCCGGCCGAAGACGACGCTTCGCGCGCCGCCGCCTGCGCACTGGCGCTCGCAGATCGCATGCGCTCCTGGCTCGATTCGCACACAGCTCTCCAAGGGGGACGGAAGATCGGCTTCAAGATCGGCGCCCATTGCGGGGCGGTCGTCGCCTCGCGCCTCGGCACCGGCGATCGCCAGCAGATCACCGCGACCGGCGACACCGTCAATGTCGCCAGCCGCCTGATGGAAGTTGCAGCCAGTCGCGGCGCTGAGGTAGCCTTCAGCGCGGCACTTGTCCGCGCAGCATCCGCCGGCACCGGCCCTCCCTTGCCGGCCGGTCCACTCGAAGGTCCGCTGGAGACGAAAATCCGCGGCCGCTCCGGCAGCATCGACGTCTGGCTGTGGCGCTGCGCCGGCTGACATTGCCGCTTTGACATTTGCCGTCTTAGCGGGTAGGAACGCGCCAACCGTTCTGCCGGCAGGTTCCGGCCACGGCGCTTCTGCGCCCGATATTCCGAAAGACAGACAGATGACAGATCTCAACAGCGTCGTCCCGGCGATCGCCAAGGCGTTGGCAAAGCGCGGCTATGCAGCGCTGACCCCCGTTCAGAAAGCCATGCTCGATCCGGCACTTGTCGCTTCGGATGCGCTGGTTTCGGCGCAAACCGGCTCGGGCAAGACCGTCGCCTTCGGCCTTGCGCTCGCGCCGACGCTGCTCGAAGGCGAGGAGCGCTTTGCACCCGCCGCCGAACCGCTGGCGCTTGTGATCGCGCCGACCCGCGAACTTGCCTTACAGGTGAAGCGCGAGCTCGAGTGGCTATACGAGATGACCGGTGCGCTGATTGTCAGCTGCGTCGGCGGTATGGATATCCGCAGCGAGCGCCGTGCACTGGAACGCGGCGCTCATATCGTCGTCGGCACCCCCGGACGTCTTTGCGACCATATCCGCCGCAAAGCTCTCGATATGTCCGCATTAAAGGCCGTCGTGCTCGACGAGGCGGACGAGATGCTCGACCTCGGCTTCCGTGAAGATCTGGAGTTCATCCTTGAAGCGGCACCCGACGACCGCCGGACGCTGATGTTCTCGGCAACTGTTTCCTCCGCCATCGCCAAGCTCGCCAAGAGCTACCAGCGCGACGCCGTGCGTATTTCGACGCAGACCGAAGAGAAGCAGCATGTCGATATCGAATACCGCGCGCTTGCCGCTGCGCCGGCTGACCGCGAAAATGCGATCATCAATGTCCTGCGCTACTATGAGGCGACTAACGCCATTGTCTTCTGTTCGACGCGCGCCGCGGTCAATCATCTGACGGCCCGCTTCAACAACCGCAATTTCGCGGTCGTAGCACTCTCCGGCGAACTGACGCAGAACGAGCGGACGCACGCTCTGCAGGCTATGCGCGACGGCCGCGCCCGCGTCTGCATCGCAACGGATGTTGCCGCCCGCGGGATCGACCTTCCAGGCCTCGACCTCGTCATCCATGCCGACCTGCCGACGAATCCGGAAACGCTGCTGCATCGCAGCGGCCGCACCGGCCGAGCAGGGCGCAAGGGTGTCAGCGCACTGATCGTGCCTCTCAATGCCCGCCGCAAGGCCGAGCGCATTCTCGATGCCGCCGGGATTGCCGCCACCTGGGCTCTTCCGCCGTCGGCCGAAGATGTGATGCGCCGCGACGACGAGCGCCTGCTTGCCGACCCGATCCTCAGCGAGCCGGGGCGCGACGAAGATCAAGCACTGGTCGGCCAGCTCATTGCAAATCACGGCGCAGAGAAGCTTGCCGCGGCCTTCGTGCGCCTCTATCGCTCCAATCAATCGGCGCCGGAAGATCTGATCGAAGTCTCGATCGAGGGCGACCGCAAGCGTCAACGCCGCGATAATGCCTTTGAGCCGCGGGAGCCGAGCCAAAAGGGCCCGCGTGACGACTTTGGTCCGAGCGTCTGGTTCTCGGTTTCCGTCGGCCGCAAGCAGAATGCCGAACCGCGCTGGCTGATCCCGATGCTCTGCCGCAACGGCAATCTGACGAAACGGGAGATCGGTGCGATCAAGATGCAGCCGGAAGAGACCTATGTGGAAATTTCTGCCGATAGCGCCGAAGCTTTTCAGCAAGCGGTCGGGCCGAACAAGACGATGGAGCGCGGCATCCGCGTGACGCGTCTGAACGGTACCCCGGATTTCAGCCGTCCGGTTACTGCAAAGCCTTATGCCGGCAAGAAGACGTTCGGCGAGCGGCGTGACGAGACATCCTATGACGATCGCCCTAAAGGCAATTTCAAAAAGGATTTCAAGGGTAAGACAGCTCCCGTAACCGGCGATCACAGCGAGAAACGCGACCCCAAGCCTTGGGGCAAGGCAGCGGGGAAACCTAAATTCGAAGACAAGGGAGGCTTCGCGCAGAAGGGCAAGTTCGCTAAGAAGAAGCAGGGTTGAGGAGAGACGGACCGACAATTGGCGCCTTCCGTTAATACTCTCCGAGGAGGCAGCCATGACAGAGATCGTGATTTTATCCGTTCCGCTCTTCAGCACCTTGTGCAACGAAGCTTTCAAGTTGCGGCGCTCCGTCTTCATCGGTGAGCAGAATGTGCCTGCCGATGAAGAATTCGATGAGGCCGACTTAAGCGCCCACCATATCGTCGCCATCCAGGCCGGCGAAGTCGCGGGCACGCTTCGGCTCGTCTATCTCGACGATCACGTGAAGATCGGGCGCGTGGCCGTCGGAGCGCAATGGCGCGGCCATGGCATCGCAAGCGCGATGATCCGCTTTGGGATGAAGGCCCATCACACGGCACGCGACAATCGCTTTTCCCTGACGGCTCAAAGCGACAAGATCGCGCTCTATGAAAAATTCGGGTTCACTGCGTTCGGCGATGAATTTCTCGACGGGGGCATGCCGCACCTCGCCATGAAGAACTACTGATTCAGCGCGTGCCGGTGGACATGGGGGCGCCGCCAATGACAGGCAAAGACAGCCCGCAATATCTTGCAGCGGCAGATTTCATTCGCAAGAACCTCTGCCTTCGGCCTGTGCCGTCAGTTCCCTATATGATGCCTGTGAGCAGCCT
>NZ_JABEPH010000435.1:0-4343 GCF_013004495.1 Rhizobium sp. SEMIA 4085 | reverse complement strand
CGCCGCACGCCCTCGGGGTCGCCCCCGGGCTGCCCTAGGTTCGGACCTATACGCGCCGCGTCGCTGCCGGGGAACTCGCTGCTGTCGGCAGGGCGCTCGGCCTCGACCCGGCCGGCGTGGAGGACGAGGAGACGCTTGCCGATGCGGCGATCGGCGAGGTAAGGCGCCTCTTCGCCGCGATCGGCATCTCGCCGACGCTCGCCAGGCTCGGCCTGCCGGAAGACCGGCTTGACTGGACCGCTGAGCAGGCGCTCGGCATCGGCCGGCTGATCAAGAACAATCCGCGCTCCTTCGATTCGGCCGCCATGCGCGGCCTGGTTCGCGCCGCCTATGACGGCGACCTGGCCGCTTCCGCCCTCTGACCTTGAGAAAACAACCATGATCGCCAACCAGCATCCGTCGCATCCCGACCAGGATCGCTTCGGGTTTCCATTTGTTCTCCCACGGCCTCTATATTGGCGGCACCTGGCGGCCGGCCGCGGGCGAGGATCAGAGTGATCGGTCCCTCGATAGCAGAACGGCCTCGAAAGTGAGGGAGGGCAGCATCACGGGATCGCGGAGTTCATGGAAGCCAAGTACATTGCGACAAGTTTCTGAAGGCGGAACCTGTGGCCGCCGATCCGTTCCGCATTCGTGACCATGTCGCAAATTTCGACGACCTCGTCGACGATATTCGTACCCGCAGCAGCGCCACTCGCCGCACCGTCGCCATGGAGGCCAACGTCGCCTACGGTTGCGAGTCGGGTGAGACGCTCGATATATTCGTGCCAAATAGTGCCGGTTCGGGCATGCCGATCCACATGTTCATCCACGGCGGCTATTGGCGTATGTTCTCCAAGGAAGACTATTCCTGCGTCGCTGAGACCATCACCCGCGCAGGCGCGGTCGCCGCTATCGTCGATTATTCGTTGATGCCCACCGCGAGGATGGAGGTCCTGATCGGTCAGGTCCTGAAAGCCAAGGCTTTTCTGCAGGCGCATGCCGATCGCTTTGGCGCTACGCCCGGGAGATTTTCCGTCAGCGGCCACTCCGCTGGTGCACATCTTGCGACCTTTCTCTTCAATCGCTCGGTAGTGCCCTCGGGTGTAATTGCTGCTTTCCTGCTTGGGGGGCTATACGATCTCGAACCCTTGCAGACATCTTTCCTCCGTGACGAGATCGCCTTGAGCGACGAAGAGGTGCGACGGTTTACGCCGATGCATCGTGAGCACGACCCTGCAACGCGGGTAGCTATCATGACCGGCGAACTGGAGACTAACCCCTTCAAAATCCAGGCAAATGCCTTCAAAGACCTTCTTGTCACCCAAGGGCTTGAAGTGCGAGCATCGCGAGTTGTAGACGGGGATCACATGAGCACGGTACGCGATCTCGCCGTCGTTGGCACACCTGTAGCGGCCGCATTGCACGCCTTAATTGCGAATGATGCCTGCGAGAAACTGAGGTGAGAATGGCTCAACCGTTCGGACTGTCGCAAAGATATTCGTAGGCGTAATCGACCGCGAGGGTCGCACAAGAACTGTTCAAAATCATCCGCTAGGCATCATCCTGATAGGCGCCGAAAACTATAGCAGCTCTCCCGTGACAGTGCGCAGCTCACGCGTCCTTCAGGCAATTGCCGAAAACATCTCTTCTGCGAGGGCGCGTCAGTGCGCCCGTGCGGTCTGAGCGCGAGTTCCATCCAAATCGTTGGCAAACTGCAAATGCGGACGCAACTCAATGCTCTATCTGGTCCGTCACGGCGAAACTCCGTGGAATACAAGAGTTCATTACCCCGCTCGCTCCCGATCTTTGGGGCGAAACTGAACAGACCCGCGCGTCGCGCTTCGCCATGAAGAAAAATCAGAAGGATCGACGACGAGGCGTTAGGAGCCGCTTCGGCCCTGCCGGTCACATTGGAAAGAAAGACGAAGTGAGCGGCCATTCCCGACCGCCCGCCGGACCTCGAGACGATTGACGACCTTCCGGCTTCACACATCGAGGATGGTCTTGGATCGACTCCCTTGAGCACAGGCGCCTCCCCGTTTCGATGAACAGCCGAATATCAACTACTGAACGGTGTCGCGCGGCGTGCTGACAAGCACAGCGGCTGCTTGATTGGCGGCGCGGAGCGCGTCCTCCATTCCGGTCCCGCTTGCGATTTCAGCGGCCAGCACGCCAGTGAATTCGTCACCGGCGCCATGGGTGCTGACGAGCCTTACCGTGATAGCCTCGATCAAAAATTCCTTGTCCGACTTCGTCGCGCAGGCAAGGCCCTCGCCCCCCGCTGTGACGACTGCGGCTGGATACGTTTGGGCAAGCAGGCGCGCGGCGTCGAGAGCGCCCGCGAGGGAGTCGACCACGGCGACATCGGTCAGTTGCTCGGCTTCGATGGCGTTCACGACGATGACGTCGACCAGTTCGCACAGTAAGGGAGACAGATCGCGAGCCGGGGCTGCGTTGAGGATGACGCGCCCGCCGGCTGCTTTCATTGCCTTGGCGGCGGCGACATTGGCCAGGTCGGGCACCTCGTTTTGCAGAACAAGAACGCTTTGCTCGTTGAACAGCTCCGCTGCTCGATCCACATCCGATTGTCCGAGGAGGAGATTGCTTCCGGACACGATCACCGCTCCATAGTCGCCCTCGCTGTCGAAGATCGCCACGCTCATGCCGCTGCCAACGCCATCCGCCACCTTGACGAAGCGGTAGTCGACGCCTTGACGACCGAGATTTTCCACGAGCGCGCGGCCGAAGGCATCATCGGCGACCGCGCCAATCATAGCGGTCCGGATGCCGGTCTTCGCCGCGGAGACCGCCTGGTTGCCGCCCTTGCCGCCGCATTTGGGATGCCAGCTCTCTCCCGCCACCGTTTCGCCTTTTCGCGGTCGCGCCGGGCCATGCACCATGATGTCATAGTGCAGACTTCCGAAGACAATAACGGAGGGGGAGGCAATCGTCATCCGATCTTGTCCTTTCGTTTTGATGCCACCGCCGACATCGTTTTTTCGAGGTTCTTTTCCGCGGCGTCGTAGTTGCGTTGAGCGACCGCGACAAAGAGCGCGTCGAGAATGTTGAGCTGGGCGATCCGGGCAGCAGCGTTTTCACCCATCAAAGGGGAGCCCTGGGCCGTCGAGCAGAGAACGATGTCGGCGATCTGCGCCAAGGGCGAGCCCCCGTAATTGGTGATCGCGATCGTTCGTGCGCCACTCCTTCTGGCCAGTTGCACTGCATCGATCACTGCCGTGGTGTTGCCGGAATGAGAGAAGGCGACCGCCACATCATCCGCTCCCAGCAACGAAGCCGACATAAGCATCATATGAGAATCGTCCTGCACGCCTGCTCTTACCCCGATCCGCAGGAACTTATGGGCGACGTCTCTCGCGATCTGCGCAGACCCGCCGACGCCATAGAAATCCCTCTGCCCAGCCTTCATAAGGAGGTCCGCCGCTCTGTCGAAAGCATCGACGTCCAGAATCGCCAGCGTTTCCTCGAGCGCGTGGATCGAGGTCCTGAATACCTTCTGGATGATCTCCCGCGAGCTATCTTCAACGGAAAGCTCCTGATGCATCTCGGCCGTCGGAAGCTTGTTGTAGTTCGACACCGCCGAGCGGAAATCCCGGTAGCCGCTGAAACCGAGCTTTTTAGTGATCTTCACCACCATGGCCTCGGATACCCCGGCCTCGGTTGCGATGTCCTTGAGCGCGGTGTCCTCCGAGAAATCACGCAATCCGAACACCGTTTCCACGACCCGTACTTCCAAAGGCGTGAGCCGCGGCATCATCATCCGGATGCGCGGCCCCACCGCCTTGAGATCATTTGAAGAATTCATCCTCTACCCCTTGTGACGCGATCGATCATCATCGCGACCAGGATAATAAGACCAGTGGCCAGAAGTTGATAGAAGGCTTGGACGTTCATCAGCGTCAGTCCGTTGCGCATCGCGCCGAGGATGATCGCGCCGAGGATCGTGCCAATGACGCTTCCCTTGCCGCCCATCAAGGATGCCCCGCCGATCGCGGCCGCTGCGATCGCGTCGAGTTCCCAGAGATTGCCAAGGATGGGCTCAGCTGCGCCAAGGCGACCGATCAGGATCATGGAGGCCAGGGCGGCGAGGACAGCTGAGATCACATAGGCTGTGATTTTGGTGACGGCGATCGGAACCCCGGCGACATAGGCGGCCTCTTCGTTCCCGCCAACGGCCAAGAGGTATTCACCCAGAGGTGTCTTTTTGAGGAGCATCCAGGCCAGCAAGGCGACGACAGCGACCATGATGACCGCATTGGGAATGCCCAGGAGAGAGCCGTTGAACAGCGACCGGAAGACCTGGGGAACGCCAAGCACCGGATGGCCGACCGGATAGATCAGCG
>NZ_JABEPH010000434.1:0-4362 GCF_013004495.1 Rhizobium sp. SEMIA 4085 | reverse complement strand
AGCTCGCCTTTTCCGAGGCGCCGGAACCGACGACCGACCGCACCTTTGCGCGCGGCAGGCCGAAGCGTCCGAGGCGCGCGATCTCGACTTCGACGAGGTCGCCGTCCTTGGCGTCGCCGGTATAGTCCGGATCGATCAGCATTTCTTCGCCGCGCCGTTCGATCGGCAGCAGCCGTCCGGCGCCGCCGGGGGCGGTGCGGAAAACACCCATGGTCGCGCCGCGGCGCTTGTCGATGATCTTGATGATGCGCGCGGTATAGGCCGGTCCGCCGCGGTCAGCCGCCGGGAAAATCTTCGCCACGACGCGGTCGCCCATCCCGGCAACGGGTGTCTTTCCCTTGCCCTGACGTCCGGCAGGCGACGTCTGGCGGATCGCGACGGCAGGCGCAACGCCCTGATCCTCCGGCCATTCCGCCGGCCGGGCGATCAGTTCGCCGTCCTTGTCGCGTGTGGTGATGTCGAGAACGGTTACGGGCGGCAGTGCGCCCGGCCGGATCAGCGACTTCCGTGTCTTCTGCAGCATGCCTTCCTGTTCGAGGTCCCGTAGCATGTGCTTGAGTTCGACACGGCTGTCGCCCTTGAGGCCGAAGGCCTTGGCGAGCTCGCGTTTGGACGCCTTTTGTGGATGTTCGGCGATGAAGCGCAAAATGACTTCCCGCGACGGCAATGCGCCGTGCACGATGTTTAGCGGTTCGACGGGAGCGGCATCGCGGCTCGCGCGGCCGATCTTCCCCGGGCGCTTGCCCATGGTCTTCGTTCTTTCGCGCGGATTCCTGCTCACTCTCAGCTCTTCTTCGTTTTCGCGGGCGATTTCGCTTTCGCAGCGGCTTTAGCCTTGGGCTTGGCGGCGCTTTTCATCGCCTTGCCTTCGGAAGCGGCAGCCTTTGCCTTCGGTTTTGCTCTGCCCTTGGCCGCCGGCGCCTTGCTGGCCTTGGCCGCGATCAGGGCCAGCGCCTCCTCGACCGTGATTGCCTGCGGATCCTTGCCCCTCGGCAGCGTGGCGTTCACCTTGCCCCAGCTCACATAGGGACCATACTTGCCGTCACGAACGATGATTGCGCCGCCATCCGGATGCTCGCCCAACTCCTTGAGAGCCGCCGGTGTTCCACGCCCGCGGCCGCCCGGAGCCTTGTTCGCCTTCTCGGCAATCAGCGTTACCGCACGGTTGAGACCGATCGAAAACACGTCCTCGACGCTTTCCAGATTGGCATAGCCGCCGTCATGCAGCAGGAATGGCCCGTAGCGCCCGATACCGGAGGAGATCATCTTGCCGGTTTCCGGGTGCTTGCCGATGTCACGCGGCAGCGAGATCAGCGCCATCGCCTTCTCGTAGTCGATGTCTTCCGGCTTCCAGCCCTTCGGCAGCGAAGCGCGCTTGGCATCCTTGCCGTCGCCGCGCTGGATGTAAGGGCCGAAGCGGCCGGAGCGCAGCGTCAGCTCCTCGCCGGTCACCGGATCGGCGCCGAGGTTCTTCGGTTCGTTTTGTGCCCCACCTTCGGCTTCTGCGCCGTTTTCCGAGGTGAGCTGGCGGGTGTAGTTGCATTCCGGATAGTTCGAGCAGCCGACGAAGGCGCCGTATTTGCCGAGCTTCAGCGACAGGTTGCCGGTACCGCAGACCTGGCAGATGCGCGGATCGCTACCGTCCTCCCGCTTCGGGAAGACGAGCGGCGCCAGCTGTTCGTTCAGAGAGTCGAGCACATTGGTGACGCGCAGTTCCTTTGTATCCTCGATCTGCGAGAAGAAATCCTTCCAGAAATCGCGAAGCACCTGTTTCCAGTTGAGCTCGCCTGCCGAGATCCGGTCGAGCTTCTCTTCAAGGTCTGCGGTGAAATCGTATTCGACATATTTGGTGAAGAAGCTCTCGAGGAACGCCGTCACCAGCCGTCCCTTGGAATGGGGGATCAGCTTGCGCTTGTCGATCGTCACATATTCGCGGTCGCGGAGCGTTGCGAGCGTCGCGGCATAGGTGGAGGGACGGCCGATGCCGAGCTCTTCCATCTTCTTGATCAGTGTCGCTTCCGAATAGCGCGGCGGCGGTTCGGTGAAGTGCTGCGTCGAGTTGATTTTCTGCTTTGCGAGGTTCTCGCGCGCATTGATCTCCGGCAGGCGGCCGCCTTCGTCGCTCTCGTCGCTCTGTTCGCCGTCTTCCTTCTGGTCGGTGTAAGCGGCAATGAAGCCGTCAAACCGGATGACGGATCCGACGGCGCGCAGGCCAGCCTTCTGGCCATTGTTGTCAGCAATGATTTCGGCCGTCGTGCGCTCGATTTCGGCCGAGGCCATCTGGCTCGCAATGCCGCGCTTCCAGATCAGGTCGTAGAGCTTGATCTGATCGGCATCGAGGAATTTCCGCACACGGTCAGGCGAACGGTAGAAATCCGTCGGACGGATTGCTTCGTGCGCTTCCTGGGCGTTCTTCGCCTTGGTGGAATAGAAACGGGCCTTCTCCGGCATGTAGCTCTCGCCGAACTGATCGACGATGGCGCGTCGCGCCGCATCGATCGCCTCGGGTGCCATCTGCACGCCATCGGTACGCATATAAGTGATGAGACCGACCGTCTCGCCGCCGATATCAACACCCTCGTAGAGTCTCTGGGCGATCTGCATCGTGCGCGATGCGGAGAAACCAAGCTTGGAGGAGGCCGCCTGCTGCAGCGTCGAAGTCGTGAACGGCGGTCCCGGGTTGCGCTTGACGGGCTTTGCCTCGACGCTGTCGACGACATAGGCTGCACCCTCGAGCAGGGATTTCAGCTTGGCGGCGTCTTCGCCATTGGCGATCGATCGCGCCTGCAACCGTTTGCCATTGGCTGCAACCAGCTTGGCCTCGAATTCATCCCCGCGCGGCGTCTTCAGGAGGGCCGAGATGTTCCAGTATTCTTCCGAGATGAAGCGCTCGATCTCGGTTTCGCGGTCGCAGACGAGACGCAGCGCAACCGATTGCACGCGACCGGCCGAACGGGCGCCCGGCAATTTGCGCCAGAGAACCGGCGAAAGATTGAAGCCGACGAGGTAATCCAGCGCGCGGCGTGCGAGATAGGCATCGACCAGCGGTACGTCGATGTCCCGGGGCTCGGCCATCGCGTCCAGAACCGCCTTCTTGGTGATGGCGTTGAAGACGACGCGCTTCACCGACTTGCCGTTGAGCAAGCGCTTCTTGTTCAGGACGTCGAGCACGTGCCAGGAGATCGCTTCACCTTCGCGATCCGGGTCGGTCGCGAGGATGAGCCCGTCGGAAGACTTCACCGCGTCTGCGATATCCTTCATGCGCTTGGCCGAGGCGCTGTCGACCTCCCAAAGCATTTCGAAGTCCTGGTCAGGAAGAACAGAGCCGTCCTTGGCAGGCAGATCGCGCACATGGCCGAAGGAGGCGAGCACCTTGTATCCGGAGCCCAGATACTTGTTGATCGTCTTGGCCTTGGCAGGCGATTCCACCACTACAACATTCATCATGATTCTCTAAAAAACTACCGCGCCCGGCGAGGAGAAGAGCGTAATACTTGCCGCTCGAAGAATACCGGCCCTCCGACATGGACAGGGAAATCGTTCCGGTCAAGGGGTTTGCTGAATTTAGGCGTTACATCCAGTGCAACCAAAGAGAGGTTAAGAACGCATTGCAATTTGCGGTGCCCGTTTTTCAAGTGCGGCCAGGGTTATTGCAAGCAGCGGTCCGAAATCGTCCAGAGACCACCCTCATGGGGCCCAAGGTTGAAAGGAAGAACAGCGATGGATCGGCCCCGCGGGGAAAAATCGCACCCATCCGCCAAATGTCGCCGAAAAGGAAGAGGTGGATCATGCCGTGCTGTCTGCTCGAGATGGCCTATGTCGAGGCCGAGCCTCACGAACCGCATGTAGGAAGCTCAATCGCCCATCGCAAGGCAGACGAGGCAGCCGGCATGCCGGTGCAGCCTTGCGCCGATATCAAGCTCAAGCAGAAACGCGATAATCGCCGAGGCGGAGAGCCCGGCGTGCCGGGTGATCGTATCGATCTGGACTGGCCTCGGCCCCAGCGCATCGGCAATCCTGGCGCGCTCGAAAACATCGGGTGGCACCATGTCCCTTCCGCCAGCGGGGCACTTTCGATCTGTCTCACGTCGACGAAGGGGCGCCGAATTTGCACCAGTTCCAGTTCCCGATATGCCTCGGCTTCGGCGCGCGTCGCACCGCCGCGCGACGAGAGCACCGAGCGCGGTTTGCTCCAGCCGAAATGATTGATGAGGTCGCGGAAGGTGGGCGGGCATTGTCGGAGCGATCAGCCGCAGCCAGGCAATCCGTGCCTTTTCGTCAGCGCAATTCCCTTCGGCCTTGCCCTTGCCGCGGCCATCTTATCCCTTTGCCCCGATCTTGCTCTCCGTCCCACTCATGAGG
>NZ_JABEPH010000433.1:0-4398 GCF_013004495.1 Rhizobium sp. SEMIA 4085 | reverse complement strand
GCCCGCTACCTCAAGGAGAACAACCTGCCCGGAACGGTGCGCTATTATGGCTGCCCTGGAGAGGAGGGCGGCTCCGGTAAGACCTTCATGGTTCGCGCCGGCGCATTCGATGATGTCGACGCCGCCCTGACCTGGCATCCGGCTCCCTTCAACGGTGTTCGCTCGACGAACAATCTTGCCGTTCTCGAATATTACTATCGCTTCAGGGGTGTCGCGGCACATGCTGCCAACAGCGCCCATCTCGGGCGATCGGCGCTCGATGCCGTCGAGCTCATGAATGTCGGCGTTAATTTCCTGCGTGAACACATGCCGCCGGATTGTCGCGTTCACTATGCGATCACTGACACCGGCGGCAGGGCCGCCAATGTCGTGCAGGCCAAAGCCGAGGTTCTCTATCTGATCAGGGCGCCTGACATGACGCAGGCGCTTGAGCTTGCCGGGCGGGTCGAGAAAGTTGCACGAGGTGCCGCGATGATGACCGAAACCGCGGTCGAGATCCTGTTCGACACCGCCTCGACGAACCTTCTTCCCAACATCACGCTTGAAACGGCAATGCACGAGAACATGGTCGCGCTCGGGCCGATAGCCTTCGACGAGGCCGACATCGCCTTCGCCAGGAAAATCCAGGATACGTTCACACAAGAAGCGATCAGGAGCAGCATCCGCCTCTATCAGATCAAGGGCGATGTGTTCTCCAATGCCAAGGTGGATGGCTCGACGCCCTTGCACACCGGTCTGCGCGACTTCGACGGACAATCGCATTTCCGGGCCGGATCGACCGATGTCGGCGACGTCAGCTGGGTGACGCCGACCGCGCAATGCTGGGCACCAGCCTGGGCGATCGGCACCAATCCCCATACCTGGCAGGTCGTTGCGCAGGGGAAAAGCCCGGCCGCGCACAAAGCCATGGCGCATGCGGCCAAGACGCTTGCGACAACGGGTCTCGCGTTGATGTCGTCATCCGACCTGCTGGCAGCCGCGACGGCCGAGTGGCGGGAAAAGACCAGCGGCAAAGGCTATATATGTCCGATCCCCGACGATGTGATGCCTGCATCGGTCCATAGCCGATAACCCGTTTTGAGCGACTTCTCAGCTTAATCAGCCCTCAAACTTGCACGGCGCAATGCGCCTCGGGAGGGCAACGTCGAATGCGGCACCTTCGCCTTGAACGTCGGCAAGCTGTATGGTGCCTCATGCCCCTCAGAATTGCAGATTCTGTGCACGTCCGTGGCACCAATCTAGGAAAATGATGCTCACCGAAATTAGGTTCATCAAATTCGGGTCAGCGAAATCGTGAGCGGCGCGCCGGACGAATGTCCAGTGCAAACCCAAGTGCGATGCCGATATCGTAAGCGACTCTTGTGGCGCGCAGCATGAGCATCCCGAATGCTTGTGCGTCCCACGGAGACGTCGCTTTCGATTTGAACGATAGGGGGTTCGATTCCGCTGGAGGCGAACGTCATTGAGCGGGTAGCTACCGTCGAGAGTGCTTTTGTTCGAGGCTACTCATCATTTAGGTGGCACGCTGATAGGTGCCCCGGCGCAACTTCCTTCTTGATCGGCACTTCCACGCGACAACGGTCGATTGCGAACGGGCATCGGGGATGGAAGTGACAGCCTCTCGGAGGATCGAGTGGGCTGGGGAGTTCGCCTTCCATGGGCTTGAAGCGGCGCTTGCCGGGCTCGATGCGCGGCACTTCGGCCAGAAGCGCTTGCGTGTAGGGGTGGTTGGCCCGCCTGAAGATTTCCTCGACCGGTGCTTCTTCCACAATCCGGCCAAGATACATGATCGCGACACGGTCGGAAATATGCTCGACGACACCGAGATCGTGGCTGACGAAGAGATAGGTGAGGTCGAGCTTGTCTCGCAATTCCATAAACAGGTTGATGACCTGTGCCTGAATGGAGACGTCGAGAGCGGCCACGCTTTCGTCGCAGACGATGAATTTGGGCTGGACGGCAAGCGCCCGCGCGATGTTGACGCGTTGCCGCTGGCCGCCTGAAAACTGGTGCGGGTATCGTTTCTTCATCGCCGGGTCGAAGCCGGCCAGCGTCAGATACTTATCGACATAGCTGTCGCGTTCCGTCGAACGGGCGAGCCCGTGGGTCCGCGGCGCTTCCCAGATGAGTTCTTCGACGGTCATGCGCGGGTTGAGCGCAGCCATCGGATTTTGAAAAATCATCTGGGTGGCCAGGCCGAGTTCGTGCCGCTGGCGCGCCGACATGGCATCTCGATCCACACCCTTCCACAAAACATTGCCGTTGGTCGGAGAGGCTATCCCCGCAATCACGCGGCCAAGCGTTGACTTTCCGCAACCGCTTTCACCGACGAGGCCAACGACCTCGCCGCTGCGGATGCTCAGACTGACGTCATCAAGGGCGTGCACGATTGACGCAGGCTTTGCCAGTTTGAGTTTCAGCGTAATCTTGGCAGCCAGATCGGGCTTCGGGCCGAAGCGCTGTGAAATGTTTCTTGCTTCGATCAGGGGCGCGTCAGTCGCAAGCATCATGCAGTCCTCTCATTACGGGATGGATGCAGCGGAAGGAGCGGTCGTCAGCCGGCATAAGGCCAGGCATCACACGACAGGCGTTCGTCGCCCGGTCGCAGCGCGTACGGAAGCTGCAACCTTGCGGCAGGCGGTTGATCGCCGGCGTCATGCCCCTGATCTGACGCAGCGCTTCGCCGCGCTTGTTCTGTGAAGGAACGGATGCGATCAGACCTGCGGTATAAGGATGGTACGGATCGGTCAGCACCTTGGCCACCGGGCCTGTCTCGACCAGGCGGCCAGCATACATGACCGCGACATCATCTGCGAGCCTCGAAACGATCGCTAAGTCGTGGGTAATCCAGATGACGGCCGTGTTGGCCTCTTCGGTCAGCTTCTGGAATTCCGAAATGATCTGGCTCTGGATTGTCACGTCCAATGCCGTTGTCGGTTCGTCGGCGATGATGAGATCCGGCTTGTGGAGAAGTGCGATCGCGATCGCCACCCTCTGGCGCATCCCCCCGGAAAACTGATGCGGGTAGGCGGACAATCTCTCCTCGGGGCTTGGGATGCCGACGAGACCCAAGGCATCCCGCGACCGCTGCCGGGCGGCATGCCTGGACATCTTTTCATGTGCCTGCACGGCCTCGACCATCTGCGTTCCGATGGTAAGGACCGGATTGAGGGTCATCGTCGGATCCTGAAAGACCATCGCGATGCGCTTACCGCGCAGCTGCCGCATCTCCTCGTCGGAACAGTTTACAATGTCGGTGCCGTCGAAGACGATCTGTCCCCCTGCGATCCTACCGGGTTTTTCGAGGAGCCGCATTATCGAAAAGCCGGTCACCGACTTGCCTGATCCGGATTCCCCGACAAGGCCGAGGACCTTGCCGCGCGCGACGGTTAACGACACGTCATTGACGACCCTCAAGCCTGGCTGACCTTTGCCGGTGCCGAATTCGGTCACGAGATTGCTTACCTTCAGCAAGGCGGTCATGATACATTCCTCGGATTGAGGACATCGCGAAGCCGGTCGCCGACGAGGTTGATTGCCACGATCGTTGCGAGGAGGGCGATGCCAGGGAAGAAGCTGATCCAGTAGAGGCCGGTCAGAAGATACTGGTAGCCCGTCGCGATCAGCATGCCGAGAGACGGTTCGGTGACCGAAGCGCCGAGACCAAGGAAGGAAAGCGTCGCCTCCAGCCCAATCGCTCTCGCCACCTGCATGGTGGCGATGACGATCACCGGCGCAAGACAGTTTGGAAGCAGGTGCTTGAAGAGGATGCGCCATCCGGGCAGACGGAGCATGCGGGCTGCCTCGATATATTCCTTCTCGCGCTCGACCAGAGCCGTGCCGCGCACGGTGCGGGCATAGGTCGCCCATTCAGCGATGATGAGCGCGATGACGACGTTGGTGACACCCTTGCCAAGAACGGCCAGCATCATGAGGGCCATCAAAATGGTGGGGAAGGAAAGCTGCAGATCGACCAGCCGCATGATCACGGTTTCGGTGCGCCGGCCCATATAGGCAGCAAATAGGCCCGTCGTCGTGCCGATAATCGCAGCAGCGAAGGCCGATAAGACTCCTACGAGAAGCGATGTCCGCAGGCCATAAAGGATGCCGGACAGGATATCGCGGCCCTGGCTGTCCGTTCCGAGGTGGTAGACAAGCCCCGTCATCGATTCCGACCCCGGCGGCAGTCGTCCATCCATGATGTCGAGCTGCATCAAATCATACGGATTCTGGGGGGAAATCCAGGGCGCCAATAGCGCCAGGCAACAGATGATCACCAGCGTGACGAAGCCGATCGCGGCCGCGGAAGATCGAAGGAACTCCGAGATTCCCTTGGTCAGCCGGCCAGGTCCGGCGTCCGGAACGCTTTTATCTTGCACGTTTGGTTCAGCCATGGGT
>NZ_JABEPH010000041.1:0-24041 GCF_013004495.1 Rhizobium sp. SEMIA 4085 | reverse complement strand
CGGTGATCGTCTCTCCCAAGCCACTGGCCCACCCGCAAGCTTGGGCCAAGGCGACCGACCACCTGATGTGGGACAAGGATGTGAAATCGCCGGTCGGGCTGATCGTCCATGGCGCCCGGGAAGTGAACAACTTTTTGGCCGACGGCCAGTATTTCTTCGTCGACATCTTGCGCGAGGGCATCGTGCTCTACGAGCTCGACGACCGGCCGCTGGCCGAACCAAGAAGGCTTTCCGCCGTCGATGCATACAGGGTGGCGAAGGAGCATTTCGAGAGGCGCTACCCGGAGGCTCAATTAACCCTTCGGACCGCGCAATGGCAGGCCAGCCAAATTGGTGAAGCGACCGAATGGGCACGTCTGGCAGCGTTTAGTCTACACCAGGCAAACGAGCATGCTTTTGCGACGGCGCTTCTCACGCTGACCAATTATAGCCCGCCATCGCACAACCTGAAATTCCTACGCGGGCTGGCCGAAGATCAGGACCGCCGGTTGATCGACGCCTGGCCGCGCGACCAGCACCGCTATACCGCCTGGTACAACATCCTCAACGAAGCCTATGTGAAGGCGCGTTACTCGAAGCACTTCGAGATTACCGACGAAGCGCTTGCGTGGCTGGTCGAGCGGACGGAGCATCTGCACCGCCTCGTCGAGACGATCTGCAAGGAGCAGCTGGTCGAGCTGGAGCGGGCGAGCGGCAGCTCTGCAGGCTAATGCGTTTCGCGAAACAGTGCATATTTGCCAGAAGAAGGCTGCTTCGGTCGCATCAGAAAGAACACCACAAATTGGGCCGCAAAGCAGTTTTCGGCAGTTCCGATTCAGAACGCTTGGGAATCCGTGAAATCAAGAGATTGTTGATGAGCGCGGACGAAGTAGGCCGGGTTGGCGACGAAATTGCTGCCGAGCCGGATCTCCTGTTCCAGGGCCTCTAAGCCTCATCCCCGCGCCACATACTCCTTCACCAGCCCCTCATAGGCATTCATTTCCGGCAGCGTTTCAAAGCTATACACCGCACCGGTTTCGGCGAATGACAGCTTCTCCCTCGTCCAAGTCTCGATGAACGGTGTGAACCAGGTTGTATCATCCAGCATGGTGGCACGCAGGTTGACGAACCAGTCCATGCCCTCGGGCCGCGTAAACATCCAACTCATGCAATGCGGGCAGAAATAGTGCCGTGTTACGCCATGCAGGCCGCCGATCACGGGTTCGCCCCGGGTCACTTCGAAGCCTTCCGCCGGAATTGCAGCGCTCAACGAATAGGCGCTGGACGACATTTTCTGGCAGCCGGTGCAATGGCACGCCATGGTGAGCAGCGGCTTTGCGCTGATCTTGAGCCTGACTCGGCCACAACGGCAGCCACCTTCCCATGGCAGGTTCTTATTGCTCATCGGCCAATCCTCCAGGTTCGCCCATAATCTAGCGTCATCCGACGTCAATCAAGGCCACGGCCGATATGCATCGCAATCACTTATGGATTCGCGCCGGATTGCCGACGACCGTCGCACCGCTCGGTACATCTTTCGTCACAACCGCGCCTGCGCCGACGATTGCGCCGTCCCCGATCGACACGCCGCCCAAAATGGTAGCGCCGCCGCCGATCCAGACATCCTCCCCGATCGAAACCGGCCGCGCCATCTCGATCCCGGCTTTGCGAAGAGCTGCATCCTTGTGATGTTCCGCACAATAGATATGCACGCCCGGCCCCAGCATGGACCGCTCGCCGATTGCCACCGTTCCCGAATCGAGGATGGTACAGCCGGCATTGAGGTAGACGCGACTGCCGAGGGCTATGTTCACACCATAGGAGCAATGAAACGGCGCCTCGATGAAAGCGTCGGCAGGCGCCTTTGCAAAGAGCAGCGCCAGCGCCGGTGCCATATTGCCGCGTTCGTCCGGCGGCATCGTGTTGTGCTGGTGAACGGCCCTTCGCGCCAGCTGGCGCAGCCCCTCGAGCTCGCCATCAAGGCAGCAATACCACTCGCCAGCCGTCATCTTGTCCCGCTCGCTCATCTGCCTCTCCCGGTGCTGAACGCCTATTAAGCGGACCGTGCCGCGCAGCACCATAGCTAACTTCGCGACATGAACATGCGACGGCCTTTCCGCGCAAGCCGGACGTTGCGAAGCGGCCACGAAGGCCTTAAATCGAAGCATTGCAAGGAATCCGCCGATGACTGAAAAAGCCCGTGTGACGATCCTCTACTGCACCCAATGCAACTGGCTGCTGCGCGCCGGCTGGATGGCGCAGGAATTGCTGCACACCTTTTCTGATAGCCTCGCCGAAGTGGCGCTCATTCCTGGTACGGGCGGCAATTTCGAGATTCGAGTCAACGACGACCTCATCTGGGAGCGCAAACGCGACGGTGGTTTCCCGGGGCCGAAGGAACTCAAGCAGCGGGTGCGGGACATCATCGAACCCGGCCGCGATCTCGGCCATGCCGACCGCGTTTCGCTGGAGAGCTGACCCTCAGTCGAAGGGCGAATTGCAGGTCTTGTAGATGCCCTCGTAGGTCACAAAACGATCGGTCCTCGGATTGTAGGTCCGATACTGATTTCGGCACCATTCGACATGCATATCCTTCGCCGGCGGACGTATCCGGCGAATTGGCGGCGGATCATAGGAGAGCTGCCGCCTGGGCTGGGCGCGCGGTTGGTAATAGGTCGGCCCTCTCGCTTCCGGCGGACGATAGTTCGGCTGGACATAGGCCGGGCGGTGCCACTGCTGCGGCCCGAAGCCGAAGCAACCGCGATAATCGCAGTAGGTCGATTGCACGTTGATGATCGCCGGAATACGCTGTTGCAGCGGCGCAAGCGGAGGCGCGGCACTGGCCGCAAGCGGCACGAAGCCGATGACGGAGCCGAAGATGATCGTTCGAAGAGCAGACATCACTGATTCCTTTCTGCTGCTGCAGATATAGAACACCCGCCGCCGCATGGCATCCACCACAAGATCGAAAGCCGTTCAGTTCGGCGTGATCGCCCGGTTTTGGCGTGTTAGGGAGGCATATTCGCTCTTTTTTTCAGCCTGTCAGGAAAACTTCAAAAAGCCAGTTGACAGCAAAGAGCCACCCCCTTACATGGCTCTCCGTCGCCCAGATGGCGGAATTGGTAGACGCGCCAGCTTCAGGTGCTGGTACCCGAAAGGGTGTGGAGGTTCGAGTCCTCTTCTGGGCACCATTCCATTACAAAGATAGCAGAAAGAGCCGATGCCAACGGCCGTGGTCTCGTGACCTCGCTGTCTTACCACCTCAGAAATCGTGATCCAAGCAGCGCGCCGATGGCTGTCACTGCCGCGATTGCCGCGGTGTACCAGACTGCGAGAAACAGCGGGCTGTCGTCCGTGCAGTGCAAGGCATAAAGCGCCGCCGCTATGCTGCCGGCGGCAAGGCCTGCTGCAGCACCGGCAAGGCTTGGGTGTTCCGCAGCGCCGTTTTTCAGCGCCCAGAGGAAACCCGCAAGCGGCGCGAGCGACAGGACCGGGATGAAGAACAGGCAGAAGCGTGCGTTGCGGCCGAGCATCGCCGTTTCCCATAAATCCTGCGGAATGGCCGACAATTCGGCCGCAGTGCCAGCTGCCAGCAGGATCAGCGGCACGAACAGCGCCAGGCTTGAATGTCTCAACGGCACGCCTGGACGGCCTATGCGAAAGACAAGCCTGCAAGCGGTGACGGCGAGCATCAGGGTCAGGACCATCTTGAAGAGCACGCGTGCCGTTTCGATCGCGCTTGCCATGTCGTGACGGATACCGACGGCCGAAAGAAGCAACGCCGCAGAGACTGCGACGCCGATCAGCAGCGCACCCAGGAGCAAGGGACCAAGCCGCGTGCGGATGGGCGCGTCTTGTGCCAGGAGGCTGATCAGGTCATCGGTCTTCACTCGTCTCACTCCGATACAATGCCGCCAGCGACTTCAACGCCCGGTGCAGCGCGACGCGCACCGCACCTTCGCTCATTCTCAGCCTTTCGGCCGTTTCGCGAACACCTGCTCCCTCGATCGAAATCGAGCGCACGATATCACGCTGCGGATCCTTCAGGCGATTCAACATATGTTCGGCGTCGAGCCGATCCAAATTGCCCGCCTGTTCTTCCGCTTCGAGCGTTGTCATCACGTCGTCGATGGGCACATCGATGTGACGGCCGCGGCGGCGCAGGCTGTCTATCAGCTTATTGCGCACGATCGTCGACAGCCAAGGGCCGATCGGGCGAGCCGGATCCCAGGTTCCGCGCTTCAGGTGAACTGCAAGCAGCACCTCCTGCACGACATCCTCCGCCTCGCCTGCCGGCGCGCCAAACTGATCGCAGCGCCTGCGGGCCATGGCGCGCAGATGAGGTGTCACAGCGCAAAGAAAGCGGTGATAGGCTTGCGCATCGCCATCCATGGCGCTGCGCATCCAGCCTGCCCATTCCTCTTCCCGTGCTGAATATTTCACCCGATATCATCCTCTACGAGAGGGCACACATCTTTGTTACCGCTCGTTCGAAAATATTTCGCGGTAGCGGGCGAGCCTTTGTTCTCAGGCGTTTTCCCCTGCAATCGCGCAGACGGCAAGCCGGGCCGGCAAAAAAATCGCGAGAAGCGCTGTAACATTCCGTCGACTCCCTCCGTAGCCCGCAATGCAAGCCAATCACGGCTCGCCATTCTTACGGAGATGAATAATGAAAAACAGCATCGTTACGTTGGCTCTCGCAGGCTCGCTCGCCTCGGCGCTTGCAACTGTTGCCGCTCCTGCCGCTTCGGCTGCGGACAACAAGGAAAAGTGCTACGGCGTTTCCATGAAGGGCCAGAACGACTGCGCGGCCGGACCCGGGACCACTTGCGCCGGTACCTCGAAGGTCGACTATCAGCAAAACGCCTGGAAGCTCGTTCCAGCCGGAACCTGCGAGGCGATGAAGACGCCGAATGGTCACGGCTCGTTGAAGCAAGGCCCGGCTCCGGCCTGAGACCCCAAAACATCCGAAAAGACCGGCGGCGCCGATTATCAGCACCGCCGTCCCCTACCAGGAGAGATCACATGAAGGCGTCAGGACTTCCCCGTAGCGCCGGCGTCGGCTTCAAGCCGCAACATTTCGCCGACATCAATGCTGAACCCCAGCCGATCGGCTTCTTCGAGGTACATGCCGAGAACTATATGGGTGCTGGCGGGCCACCGCACGCCCAACTTGGCAAGTTGCGTGAAGATTATGCGCTTTCGATCCACGGCGTCGGCCTTTCGATCGGCTCAATGCAGCCACTCGACAGGGAACATCTTGCCCGCGTGAAAACCGTCTGCGACCGCTACGAGCCGGAGAGCTTCTCCGAACATCTCGCCTGGTCGACGCACGATACAGTCTTCCTCAATGATCTCCTGCCGCTGCCTTATACCGAGGCAACCCTTGTGCAGGTCGTCGAGCATGTCGATGAGGTGCAAAACACGCTGAAGCGGCAGATGCTGCTCGAAAATCCCGCCACCTACCTGCTCTTCGAGGAAAGCACGATCGAAGAGACCGATTTTCTCGCCGAAGTCGCCAGGCGGACCGGCTGCGGCCTGCTCCTCGATGTTAACAACGTCTTCGTCGCCTCCACCAACCATCATATGGACCCGCGCGATTATCTCGCCCGCTTTCCAGTTCAACGGGTTCGCGAAATCCACCTGAGCGGCCATTCGGAAACGGTCGACGATGCGGGGGCGCGATTTTTGATCGATTCGCATGACACGCCCGTAAAGGATCCCGTCTGGGCGCTCTATGAGGAACTGATCATGCGAACCGGGCCGATCGCAAGCCTGGTGGAATGGGACAACGACGTGCCGCAATGGCCGGTATTGCGTGCCGAAGCACAGGCCGCCGATGCGATCCTTAAGGGCGCTGCGCGCCGAGCCGCATGAGGTCTTCTGTGTCAACCATTACGCAAAGCAACTTCGCAGCAGCACTGACCGACATCTCCCTGCCGGTTCCCGAAGGGTTGACCGCCTGGGATGGCCCGCGGCCGGAGCGCCGTTTCGGCGTCTATCGCAACAATGTGACAATCGGCCTGATGGGGGCGCTCGCTTCGCGGTTTCCAGTGGCGGAAAAGATCGTCGGCAATGCGTTCTTTGCCGCGATGTTGCGTGAATTCATTCGGCTTCATCCGCCGCGCTCGCCGCTGCTTCTGGCATATGGTGATGACCTTGCGGAATTCGTCGAACGCTTCGCGCCCGCCAGGGACATCGCCTATCTTGCGGATGTGATCCGTCTGGAAGCGGCGCGAGGACGAGCCTATCATGCGGCAGAGGCGGCTCCGTTGCAGGCCGAGCGACTGGCCGCAATCGATCCGGATCGCCTCGCCGAACTGACATTCGTCGCCCATCCCTCCCTGTCAGTCCTCACATCCCCTCATCCGATTGTGACCATCTGGGCAATGAATGTCGGCGAAATGGAGCTTCGGCCGATTGAAAACTGGACCAGCGAGGACGTGTTGGTGGTCAGGCCACGTGCGCGTGTCGAAGCGCATCGTCTGCCGGCCGGCGGAGCGACCTTCCTATCGGAGCTTGCGAAGGGTACGGCACTGGCTGCCGCCGTAGAGCGCGCCACAAAAGCGTCGCTGGATTTCGATCTTTCATCCAACCTCGCCGGCGCGCTGCAGGCCGGCGCCTTCATCGACGTGCGCTGGAACAGCGCGGGAGACAATCATGACTGACGAGAGCACCATGACAACGATAGCCCCTCGCGGCCTTCCGCAGAAACTCAACGGTTTGCTGCATCTCCTCGATTACATCCCGCACGACCTGATCGCCCTGATTTCGCGCATCTCGATCGGCGCAGTATTCTGGCAATCCGGGCAAACCAAGGTCGACGGATGGCGCGTTGCCGAAACCGCAGTCTATCTGTTCGAGACCGAATACCGGCTGCCGTTTATCAATCCCTGGCTCGCCGCGCATCTTGCAGCTTTCGCCGAGCACTTCTTCCCGGCGCTTCTCGTCATCGGATTTGCAAGCAGGCTCTCGGCACTAGCACTTCTCGTCATGACGCTGGTGATCGAAATCTTCCTCTATCCCGATGCATGGCCGACACACGGCACGTGGGCCGTCTGCTTCCTGGTCATCATTGCAGGCGGACCGGGGCGCGTCTCAATGGACTACTTCATCGCGCGGTATTTTTCCCGCACGGCATGAAGCGTCAGCGCACGGGCTGATAGTGGCCTCTTGCGGGCACTTGCGTTCCTTGGCTCACGTAACCGTCGCGGTCGCATACGTAGACGGTGGTCGGCATGCCGCCGGAGCGGAAGATCCAGTCCCCATTGCGCCGAATGCCGCGCGCTTCGGCGCGGCAGACATATTGTTCCTCATCCTTCTTGTCGGGCTGAGACTTTACGCCGGGGAGATCGGGATAGGGATAGAGCGGCTGAGCGGCTGCGTTGCCCGCCCGGCTCCAATCCGTCGCAAAAGCCGGCGCGGCGATCAGGCCGCTGACGACAGAAAGGGCAGCGAGCAACATCGGCAGGGGTCGCATATCGGGGACCTTTCGTTGCAGGACGGGCTCCAGCGACATTCGTCTTCAAATTTAGGAAGCAGCCATGCAGCCATCAAGCGGTAGACCGGGCACAACAAATTGATTTGGTAGCCCTTTACCGCGGGGCCTCCCGGCGGAAATAGCTCCGAATGACCGGATGCCCAAAGAGGCTTGCGAGGATCGCAAAGGCCGCGCCGGCGGCAAAGCCGGTGAAGAGCCCGCCGATAACGCCGGCGATCAATAGAATCTTCTTGCCGGGACCGTCCGGTTTCGTTGGCGGTTCGGCTTCTGAAATGACCCGGATGTTGCTCTGTGGAAGGTTCTGCTCCTCGGTCGTCTGACTGGAGCGCTTCAGGACGGTCTCGTAAATTTCCCTGGCGGCCGTCGCCTTGCGCTGCAGTTCGTTAAGCTCGACCTGCTTGTCGGATGTGGTCGCCTGCAGCGCCTTTTGAATGTTCAGTTCCCTGGCAATCGCCTCCTCGGCCTTTGCCGCCTGCTCAAAATCGGCGCGCGCCGAAGTCACCATGCGCTGCAATTCGCCCTTGATCTCGCCCGAAATGCTCTGCAGTGACGAGCGGGCGGCCTGCAGTCGCGGATGACGAGCGCCCATCTGGCTCTCGAGGCTGCCGACCGCTGCGGCCTGAGTGGCATATTGCTGTCGAAGGCTCGCGAGCGACGAGTTCACAGAATTGCCGTCCGTTTGGCTATTGGCGACGACATCCTCGAAGCTCATGTTCGCGGCCGCATCCGCGCGGGCCTTGGCCTGAATTGTCTTTTCCTGCGCAGTCAGCAGCAGCGTATTTAGCGAGGCAAGACGCTGGTCGGAAATCAGATTGCCCTCCGTCGCCGCCATATCGTTGTCGGCGCGGAAGGTTTCGACGGCCTGCTCGGCCTCCTGCACTTTCTGGCGCAAATCGGTCAAACGAACATCCAGCGTCGCCGTGGTATTTTCGTATAGACCTGTCGAGGCACTGCTTTCCTCTTGCATGAACGAGGTCACGACCTGGTTTGCAAGCTTGGCGGATTTCTCCGGATTGTTCGTCACGGCTGTCAACGATACGACATAGGTGCTGCTCTGGCGGGTGATCGTAAGCGACTTCTGCAGGGCGCTGACTACAGCCGCGTCGTCGCTCCGCCCGCCGTTGAATTCCGGATCCTGCGCAAGCTTCATGGTATCGGCAACCCGGCGCAGCACGTTGCCGGACATCAGGATCTGCACCTGGCTGTCGATCATCGACGAAATCATCTCCGGCGAGATCGTCGATGATTGTGTCGCCAAATCTGCAAGGCCGATCTGGCGCGGATCGAAATAAAGGCTTGTGCTTGCGGTGAACTTCTGCGGCAGCGACGGCAGCAGTGCTGCGCCCGCCAAAGCGCCGAGCGCGGCCAGTCCGAGGACAATCAGCCTTCTGTTCCAGATCGCAAAGATGGCCGATCGCATATCAACAAGCGGCGCATCAGTATCGACGGAAACCGGCGCTGCGCGGACAACGGCACGCTCGGGCTGCGACGGCAAAGGCTGTGTCTGGCGCAAGTCCTTTTCGGGAGGAATGGGCGACGGCGGCGCCTCCGGCTCGGGAAAGGATTTTGCGAAATCACCAGGCCTTAAGACAGGCGCGCGCGCGGCAGAGCTTTCCGGCGCGGTTGGCGCAGGCTCGTAGCTTCGCCAGCTAGGCAGCCGACTAACTCTGTTCCTGTCAAATTGGCTCATAAACACACTCGTGACCCGCCGACGCAGATCTTTGGCGGAGGTAGACCGACTTTAGAAATCCTTAGCTAACGGAGCGTTAAGATACCCTACCCGATATTGCCGGAACATGGCAGAACTCTAGAAAGCGAGATCGATGAAAGCCGCGTTATCGCCCTGGCGCCGCATGCTGACGATCGCCGCGGCAGCAATGCTGCCGTGGCACGTCGGCCTTGCCGAAGCGGCGGGTCCCTGCTTTCGTGGCATCAATCTTTCCGGTGCGGAATTCGGCAATCCGGGTGGAGAGATTTTCAAGGATTATGCCTACCCCTCCGAAGAGACAATCGGCTACTTCAAGCAGAAGGGGATGAATATCGTTCGATTGCCGTTCTTGTGGGAGCGCCTGCAGCCTGAACTCGGGCAGCCACTGAACGACGCCGAACTCCAGCGCATAAAGGATACGGTGGCCCTTTTGCGCAAGCATGAGATGACTGCCATTCTCGATCCGCACAATTATGCCCAGTACAAGAAAACGCAGGTCGGGACACCGCCGGCGACGACCCTGGCATTTTCAGATTTCTGGACTCGGCTTGCTTCCGAATTTGCCAATCAGGACGACGTGATTTTCGGGCTCATGAACGAACCCCACGACATTGCCAGCGACAAATGGCTTAGCGCAGCCAATGCGGCGTTCCGCGGCATCCGGGCGGTCGGCGCCAACAATCTCGTCCTCGTGCCGGGCACGAAGTGGACGGGCGCCCATTCCTGGCAGTCCGATGGCCCAGGCGGGCCGAACGGCACTGTGATGCTCGGCGTCAAGGATCCGCGCAAGAACTTTGCCTACGAGGTTCACCAGTATTTCGACAGCGATTCTTCCGGTACGCATGACGAATGCTCCGGCAATGAGAACGCCAGGAATGCCATCATCCGCATGTCCGAATGGGCACGCGAGCACGGCA
The DNA here is from genome assembly GCF_013004495.1 of Rhizobium sp. SEMIA 4085. NCBI lineage: Bacteria > Pseudomonadati > Pseudomonadota > Alphaproteobacteria > Hyphomicrobiales > Rhizobiaceae > Rhizobium > Rhizobium sp. SEMIA 4085. Next base: position 13,936 of record NZ_JABEPH010000041.1, on the reverse strand, counting down.
CCAGGGTGCTCTTAGGCGAATTCGGCGTTTCGCAAGCACCCGAATGCGTCGCCGGCTTGAAGACGGTTCTGGATACGATGCAGGAGAACGACGACGTCTGGCTTGGCTGGACCTATTGGGTGGCCGGTGACTGGTGGCCGGCGAGCGAGCCCTTGAACGTGCAGCCCCACGACGGCCATGAGCGAAAGCAGATCGCGGTGCTGGAATCCGCCGCCAAGGCGCCTTCTCCTGCCGAGGACGCGTGCCGGACAATGGGCAGGTAGCGGCGATGGAACAGCCAGATGCAACAACGAAGGAACCTATCGACTACGGCATCCTGGCCGTCGGCGTGCTGTCGGTCACCTATAATTGCCTTCTCGCCTTCATCAACCACAACATCACGCCGCTTGCGTCGTCGCATGTCGCCCTCAGCGAGATCCTGCTGCTGATCTACAGTTTTGGCTTTCTTTTAAAGAGAGGCCTTTACGAAGAAGACCTCGCGCCGCTTGGCTATTTGCTGGCGACGATCTTCCTCACCGTCTATGTGATCGCGGTCAACCGCGCAGGTTATATCGACCACCTGCGCAACGTGCTGATCATTTTCGCTTTCGTCATCATGGGCCGATGGACGAACGAACGAACGCTGAAGCTGATTTTCAAGATATGCAGCGTTGTGGTGCTGGCGGTGCTGATCTGCGAGATTGTCTCGGTGCAAGCCTATGTGGCCCTGTTCCATCCGGCTGAATATTTCGAAAACACCCGCGGCGTGCCCCGCGCCACCTATAGTGACATCGGGCTTTTTCGCGGCGCGCTCGGGTTCCCATCCCGATTTTCCTTCGGGATTATCGATCACCGGTCCTCATCGATCTTCCTGGAACAGGTGTCACTTGCCAATTTCTGCGGCGTGCTGGTCATCTATCTCGTCAGCTTTTCCAATCGCCTGAGATTGTTCGACCGGCTGCTCTTCGTCTTCACCGTCATGCTGATCCTCATTACCAACGACACGCGTACGATGCTGATTTTCAGCATGGCCTGCCTCGCCGGCTATTTTCTCTTTCCGTGGATTCCGAAGATCTGCGATCTGTTGATGATGCCGATGATTATCGTCATGGGCTTCGTCATTTATGCATTCCGTCCCGATGCCCATGAAGACGACTTCGTCGGCCGCATCAGCGGCACAATCCGGAACATCATCGCAATGGATATCCCGGCGGCGCTCGGCCTTGAACTCGAGAAAGCCACGACTTTCGTCGATAGCGGCTACGTCTACATAACCTATGGCGCGACGATCTTCGGCCTCATCCTCTTCTGGCTGTTCGTCTCCTTTTTCCCGGCAGGCGAGACGCCGAACCAGAAGCGGCTTGCCCATTCGCTGTCGCTCTTCATGTTCCTGAACCTGATGATCGGCTCCACGGCGATCTTCTCCATGAAGACAGCCGGCCTCGTCTGGCTGCTCGTCGGCTTCCTGAAGGTCAACGAGGGCGTGCGAGGGAAACGCGCTGCCGATAAAGTAGGCATGTCGGTTTCTGCCTGAACGGCTGCGCGGCGGGGATACGCGACGGCGCAGGCGGAACGGACTCTCGCTATGACTTCCGTAAGTTGGAGCGTAACGAACGGATGCGAGAGCCTGCAAGTCCTTGACAGCTTCTCCTGCAAATCGTTGCACGAATGAAAGAGCTTCGCCTATGCGGCGTAGCTGCTTTGATCTAAGCAGACCTGTCGGCTATTGCCGTGAGAGGGAAGAGGGCCATGACGCATTATGTACTGACCGTATCGTGCCAATCGACGCGCGGCATCGTAGCGGCGATTGCGAATTATCTCGCCGATCAGGGCTGCAACATCGTCGACAGCTCGCAGTTCGACGACCTCGACACCGGCAAGTTCTTCACCCGCGTCAGCTTCATTTCCGAGGAAGGCGTTGCACTGCCGACGCTGAAGGAAGGCTTCGAACCGATCGCCGAGAAATTCGGCATGGAGGCTGAAATCCACGATGGGGACAGCCGCATGAAGGTGCTCTTGATGGTCTCCCGCTTCGGCCACTGTTTGAACGACCTACTCTATCGCTGGAAAATCGGCGCCCTGCCGATCGATATCGTCGGCGTCGTCTCCAACCACTTCGACTATCAGAAGGTCGTGGTCAACCACGACATTCCCTTCCATCACATCAAGGTCACCAAGGAAAACAAGCCGCAGGCCGAAGCCCAGCTGCTTGAGCTCGTCGACCAGACCGGCACGGAACTGATCGTGCTCGCCCGCTATATGCAGGTGCTTTCCGATGCCATGTGCCGCAAGATGTCCGGCCGGATCATCAACATCCACCATTCCTTCCTGCCGTCCTTCAAGGGCGCCAACCCCTACAAGCAGGCCTACGAGCGCGGCGTAAAGCTGATCGGCGCCACGGCACACTACGTGACCGCCGATCTCGACGAAGGCCCGATCATCGAGCAGGATACGGCGCGCATCACCCATGCCCAGAGTGCCGAGGACTATGTCTCGATCGGCCGCGATGTCGAAAGCCAGGTGCTGGCGCGCGCCATCCATGCCCATATCCATCGCCGCGTCTTCCTGAACGGCAACCGCACCATCGTCTTCCCGGCCAGCCCAGGAAGCTACGCCTCCGAACGTATGGGTTGAAACAACCCGAAAGGGTAGTCGTAAGCGCTTGCCCATGACATGCATTCGATTATCTGCTTAATGTGTAAAATCGAATCATGCTGGGGGATGCCATGACCGATGATGCGCGTGCCGATCGTTTGGACTTGCCGCGCCCGGACGTAACGCCGGCCGAAGCGGAAAGCATCCTGCAATCCCGCTATGGCCTCCACGGCACGATCACCGAACTCGGCAGCCAGCAGGACCGCAATTACCGGATCAATACTGGTGATGGCAGCTATGTGCTGAAGATCTGCCACATGGCTTACGATACGCTGGAGCTCGAGGCGCAGAATGCGGCAATCCGGTATCTGACCAGCAAGGAGGGTACGCCGCGTGTCCCGCGGGTCATGAGCTCGACGGACGGCCAGGATATCATTGCCGTCACGGTTCGCGAACAGACCTTCAAGGTGCGTGTGCTCGAATATCTCGAAGGCGAAGGACTGACGCATCGCAAATACCTGCCGAAGGCTTCCGTCGCCGCCCTTGGCGCACTCTGCGCCCGGCTGGCACAGGCGCTCGCCGACTTCAATCATTCGGGCCTCGACCGCAGCCTGCAATGGGACCTGCGCCGCGCGGGGCCTGTTGCCGTTCAGCTGCTTTCGGCCATCACCGATAGCGCTGCGCGCGACCGGATCGCCAAGAGCATGGTGCTTGCCGTACGCCGCATCCAGCCGCTCGCGCCATCGCTTCGCGTCCAGGCCGTGCATCATGATGTAACAGGCGACAACGTCGTCTGCCGGATTGATGAGCAAGGGCGGCCGATGCCCGACGGTGTCATCGATTTCGGCGATATCATTCGCGGCTGGCTCGTCGGCGATCTTGCCGTTACCTGCGCCTCGCTGCTGCATCAGGCCGATGGCGATCCCTTCTACATCCTGCCCGCCGTCAAGGCCTATCACGAGATCTATCCGCTGACGGACGAGGAACTGAAGGCGCTCTGGCCGCTGATTGTCGCGCGTGCCGTCATTCTCGTCGCGAGTAGCGAACAGCAGATTTCCATCGACCCGGAAAACGACTACGTCCGCGACAATCTGAAGCTTGAACGGCAAATCTTCGACACGGCCATGTCCGTTTCCTTCGAATTGATGGAGGCGGCAATTCTTGACGCAGTCGGCGCCGACATGACGCCCGTCGATATGTCTAGCTGGCACGCGCTTCTGCCGGAGATCGACCTTGCAAACATCGCCTATCTCGACCTCGGCGTTCAGAGCCCGCATTTTGCGGCCGGAAACTGGCTGAATGCGGAGATGGACTGGCGGCTTTTGGCACGCGCGGCGAATGAGGCGGGCATCGCCGCGACCCGCTACGGCGAATACCGGCTTTCGCGCGCCGTTCTTCGAAGCGCCAGGCAGCCATCGACCTACGCGTTGCATACCGACATCTGCCTCCCCGGCGGCAACAGCGTCGCTGCACCATTTACCGGGCGCATCGATTGCAAGAACCACCATCTCGTCCTGATCGGCGACGGTATCAATCTACATCTTGATGGCCTGGACCTGTCTGTTGAGGATGGCACCGAGGTGGAACAGGGGCAGATCATCGGGACGGTCTCGGGCGAAGCCTCTTCGCTCGGCGGCTTGCGTATCCAGTTCTGCACGGTTCCGGCGCTCGAACCGCCCCTCTTTGCCGCGCCGCAGGAGGCAGCCGCCTGGTCCGTGCTTTGCCCCTCGCCTGCGGGCCTGCTTGGACTGAGCGCCAGTGCGCCCGAGCCGGAGACGGAAGAACTGTTCTCCAGGCGCCAGGCGCATCTCGCAAAACCGCAGAAGAACTACTACGAGGTGCCGCCGCAGATCGAGCGCGGCTGGAAGGAACACATGTTCGATGTCGAGGGGCGCGCCTATCTCGACATGGTCAACAATGTCACGATTCTCGGCCACGGGCATCCGCGCCTGGCAGAAGCGATCGGCGAACAATGGCTGAGGCTCAACACCAATTCGCGCTTTCACTATGCGGCGCTCAGTGAGTTCTGCGAGCGATTGGCAGCTCTGGCGCCCGACGGACTGGACCGCGTCTTCCTTGTCAACAGCGGATCGGAGGCAAATGACCTGGCGATCCGGCTCGCCGGGGCGCATACGGGTGCCCGCAACATGCTTTGCCTGCGGGAAGCCTATCATGGCTGGTCGGTGGCAAGCGACGCCGTCTCCACCTCAATTGCCGACAACCCTCAGGCCCTGGCGACCCGGCCGGATTGGGTGCATGCCGTCGCTTCACCCAACACCTATCGCGGCGAATTTCGTGGGCCGGATTCGGCCGGAGACTATCTCACCGCGATGGCGCCCGTGCTGCAGTCGATCGATGCCGGCGGGCAAGGGCTTGCGGGCTTCATTGCCGAATCGGTCTATGGGAACGCCGGCGGCATTTCCCTGCCGGAGGGATATTTATCAGAAGCCTATGCTCAAGTGCGTGCCCGTGGAGGAGTCTGCATAGCCGATGAGGTGCAGGTCGGCTATGGCAGGCTTGGACATCACTTCTGGGGCTTCCAACAGCAGGGCGTGGTGCCGGATATCATCACCATCGCCAAGGGCATGGGCAACGGCCACCCGCTCGGCGCGGTGATCACGACGCAGGCCATCGCCGGGTCGCTGGAGAAGGAAGGCTATTTCTTTTCCTCGTCCGGCGGCAGCCCGGTCAGTTGCGTTGCCGGCATGACGGTGCTCGACGTCATGGTGGACGAAAAGCTCCAGGACAATGCACGCGACGTCGGGGATCATCTTAAAAGCCGACTGGCCGCGCTGATCGACAAGCACCCGATTGCGGGCGCCGTCCACGGCATGGGACTTTATCTCGGCCTTGAATTCGTACGCGACAGAACGACGCTGGAACCGGCGACGCAAGAGACGGCGGCCATCTGCAATCGCCTTCTCGAACTCGGCGTGATCATGCAGCCAACCGGCGATCACCTGAATGTGTTGAAGATCAAACCGCCGCTTTGCTTGACCACCGAGAGCGCCGACTTCTTCGCGGACATGCTGGAGAAGGTCCTATCCGAGGGCTGGTGACCTCGCCGCCGCCATTAACCGGTGCGGTCATTTCGAGGCTTTCGGTTTTTTAATCAAAAGCCCCATTGCCGGAATCAAAACGGCTTCCTATGTCTGGTCCCGGTGATCGAAACGAGGCTTCCGGCCGTCACGCAATTTGCACAAAGATCTGATAACGTTCTTTCAGCAAGTATGTTTGTGGTGGAATTATTTTTTTCGGATCGTCGAGATTTTGACACGTTTCGGAATATGTTTCTGACAGGCTATCCTCTATTCTCTACAAACCAGGTAGATTATAAAAGATAGTCGTCGCCGGGTCTTGAGCCTTTCGAGACCTCAAGAGTGCAACGCCAACACAAGGAACGAGACATGATTGATATCGGTATTCTCGCCACCCTCCTTGGGCGAATTGTGCTCGGCAATGACCGTCCGGGCGCCCTCTCCCGCCCGAACTGTCGAATGTGACCTTCGTCCCCTTTCAACGGTATCAGACAAGTCAATTCGTCATCGCCTCGCAATCCGCGCGGCAGGAGTTCTACGCATGAAAAAGCAAGTTATCGAATATGCAGGCGTCCCCGTGGGGATCGTCATTCCGGATGAAGACCGGCTGAAATTCATCGCCGTGAAGTTTCACGTGCACGACCTTGACGAGCAGCGTTTCAGTTCGCCGGATGAGGTGAAGCTTGCGATCCACGACCTGATGACCCGGCGCCATCCAAAGCCAATCCATGCCTGAAAACAGGCTTAGGTTTCCGCACTTCATCGCTTTCCAAGGTTTATGACCGGCCCCAAAAGAAGGGGCCGGTCTTGTTTTTTCATGCTGGTTGCGATCCTATCCGACGTCAACAAGGACGGCGCATTTGCTCAATCTCATTACCGATATCGAAGGCGTTTCGATTGGCCACGCAACGGACCTGAAGCTCGGTTCCGGCGTCACGGCGATTGTCTTCGACGAGCCGGCGACGGCTTCGGCCGCCATTCTCGGCGGCGCGCCCGCGGGCCGCGACACCGCCTTGCTCGATCCGTCGATGACGGTCGAGAAGGTTGATGCCTTCGTTCTTTCCGGCGGCTCAGCCTTTGGGCTGGATGCGGCAGGCGGCGTTCAGGCCGGCCTGAGGGAAGCCGGCCGCGGTTTCCAGGTGGGCACGGTGCGCGTGCCGATCGTACCCGAGGCGATCCTCTTCGATCTCTTAAACGGCGGCGACAAGGATTGGGGCCTGCATTCGCCGTACCGGGAGATGGGCTATGCCGCCTTCAAGGCAGCGAAGAAAGGCGAATTTCCGCTTGGAACGGTCGGGGCTGGAACGGGTGCGACGACAGCGACATTCAAGGGCGGGCTCGGCTCGGCAAGCACGGCCAGCAGCGCTGGGCATCGGGTGGCGGCAATCGTCGCAGTCAATGCGCTCGGTTCGCCAACGATCGGCGACGGGCCGCATTTCTGGGCGGCACCCTTCGAACGAGACAACGAATTCGGCGGGCTCGGAATGCCGGAGATGATGGATCATCGCTTGCGGCTGAAGGGCATGATGGCGCCTGCAACCACGATCGGTGTAGTCGTGACCGATGCGGCGCTCACGAAAGCCGAGGCTCACCGGCTTTCGCTGGGCGCCCATGACGGGCTGGCAAGGGCATTGCTTCCGGCGCACCTGCCGCTCGACGGCGATACGGTCTTTGCTGCCTCGACCGGTGCACGAGCGGTGGCCGACATGGGCGAACTGATGGAGCTTTGCCATCTTGCGGGGATGGTCATGGCCCGCGCCATCGCCCGCGGTGTTTACGAAGCGACGACGCTGCCTTACGAGGGTGCGCAGCCGGCCTGGAGGGAGCTCTACCCGGACGGGCGTTGATTGCCCGGACAGAGTAAGAAGGACAAGCGGCGGAGAGAAAAAATGCAGATCCGGGCCCTGATGTATTTCGACGAGTTGGTTAGGACCAAATCCATGCGCCAGGCTGCCGAGAACCTGGGCGTTGCGCCGACTGCCGTCAGCCGCCAGATCGAGAATCTCGAAGAGCATTTCGGCGCTGCGCTCGTCGAACGCAGCACGCGCGGCGTGACGCTGACGGCCGCAGGTGAGCTGCTTGCCGCGCGCGCCGGGCGGACACTTCGCGAACTCGAGCACGTGCAACAGCTGATCGAAGATCTCAAGGGGATCGCGCGCGGTAAGGTGACCATCTACGCCAATGGAGCGATCGTCACCAGCCTGCTCGCACCCGCGCTTTCGCAATTCAGCAACAGCTACCCCAATATCCGTTTCGAAGTGATGATCACCAGCGCGCGGCAGGCCATCGAAGCGGTGAACGCAGCACAGGCCGACATGGCGCTGACGCTTTTTGCGCCGCCGATGTCGGAGGCAAAAGTGGTGACGCGCTTTGAAATCGCTTACGACGTGATCGTTTCGGCGCGTCATGCAGCGGCGGGCCGCAAGGAAATCACCCTTCGCGAACTTGCGCGCGATACGCTCGCCCTGCCCGAGAAGTCATTTGGTTTCCGCCAGAGTTTCGATGCACTTATCGAGCGGCAGGGGCTGACGATCGACCCGGTTTTCACGGTAAGTTCGCTGGAAATGCTTAAGGAACTCGTGCTCAGCGACAGCGCAGTGACGCTACTGCCGGCACTTGCTGTACGCCGCGAGATCGAGGCGGGCCAGCTTGCTGCAATCCCTCTTTCCAGCGAAACCTCCATCCGCACCCATGCCGAGCTCTCGATTGCACCGGACCGGCAGCTCTCCTTCGCGGCCAGCAAGCTCATCGGGTTCATCGAGAATTTCATGCGGACGAAACTGAAGAGCCGCTGAGGCCGGTCGCAAGGAGACAGCTTGCATTTTCTCTGTTTTTAGTGTGTAGCTTTTTTCGATACACTGTGAACACAAAATGTTCGCATCAATTTCAAACCGCTTTTTCGGGATTCGCAGGATTATGATCACCAGCCTGTTTCCGGCACCATTCACACGCCTTGCCCAACGCCTCTCCCTCAGCGCTGCCCTTTCCGTCGTGATCATGGCTAGCGTCGCCATGCCGGCTCAAGCGGGCAAGGCGGTGCTGAACCTCGGCATGAGCGTCGAGCCGACGGGGCTCGACCCGACAATCGCCGCCCCGGTCGCGATCGGTCAGGTGACCTGGCAGAATGTCTTTGAAGGGCTGGTGTCTATCGATGAGAGCGGCAAGGTCCGACCGCAGCTTGCCAAGAGCTGGGACGTTTCCCCGGACGGGCTGACCTATACGTTCAAGCTGCAGACCGGCGTCAAGTTCCACGACGGCGAAACCTTCAATTCCACGACGGCCAAGTTCGCGTTGGAGCGTGCCCGCGGCAAAGATTCGGTCAATCCGCAGAAGCGCTTCTTCGCCTCGATTGCCTCCATCGATACGCCCGATCCCGAAACGCTGGTGCTGCACCTTTCGCAGTCGACGGGAAGCCTGCTTTACTGGCTCGGTTGGCCGGCATCGGTCATGGTTGGTCCGAAGTCCGCTGCGAGCGACAAGACGCACCCGGTTGGCACCGGTCCGTTCAAATTCGTAAACTGGGCGAAGGGCGACAAGGTCGAACTCGCAAAAAACGAAGCCTATTGGAACAGCCAAGTATCCGTGAAGCTCGACAAGGTGACCTTCCGCTTCATAGCCGACCCGCAGGCACAGGCTGCCGCACTGAAGGCAGGCGACGTGGACGCCATTCCGGAATTTGCAGCACCCGAGCTGATGAGCTCGTTTAAAGATGATCCGCGGCTCGTGACGAAGATCGGCAATACCGAGCTCAAAGTCGTTGCGGGCATGAACAATTCCAGGAAGCCTTTCGACGACAAGCGAGTGCGCCAGGCCCTGATGATGGCGATCGACCGCCAGACGGTGATCGACGGCGCCTGGTCGGGCCTCGGCACGGCGATCGGTAGCCATTATACACCGAACGATCCGGGTTATCAGGACATGACCGGCGTGTTGCCCTATAATCCCGAAAAGGCCAAGGCGCTCCTTGCGGAAGCCGGTTATCCGAATGGTTTCACCTTCACGATCAAATCGCCGCAGATGGCCTATGCGCCACGCAGCGCCCAGGTCATGCAGGCAATGTTTGCCGAGATCGGCGTGACCATGAACATTGAACCCACCGAATTTCCGGCAAAATGGGTTCAGGATGTAATGAAGGACCGCGCCTACGAAATGACCATCGTGGCCCATGCCGAGCCGATGGATATCGACATCTATTCCCGCGATCCCTACTACTTCAACTACAAGAACCCGGTCTTCAATGACCTGGTGAAGAAGGTGCAGGAGACGACCGATCCCGCCTTGCAGATCAAGATCAACGAAGAGGCGCAGAAAATCCTCGCCGAGGATGTGCCGGCGCTATATCTATTCGTCATGCCCAAGCTCGGCGTATGGGACAAGAATCTGAAGGGCTTGTGGGAAAACGAGCCGATTCCTTCGAACGTTCTGACGAATGTGGCGTGGAAGGAGTGAGGCTGGGTTTTGTGCCGGATATGCAGAAGGCGTGAATAGGTGACGCGCGATTCTCTTCTCCCTCATTTCTGTGCTTGTCACAGGGATCTAGAACGCCGAATTCCTTGGGCGCAAAAGACTCCTTCGATCCAGTCATTCGCGACGCCGACGCGCCGCGGCTGGATTCCTGTGCTGATCCCCGAAGCAAGACCGAGGATGGGAATGAGGAGAACGACGAATGCGTCGGCCGCAAGCAAGCAGCGCCTATGATCGCGCTTCTTGGCCGCCGCTTTGCCGGACTGATCCTGACGCTTGCCGCCGTCTCTTTCCTGATTTTTGCTGTCATGGACCTTCTGCCGGGCGATCCTGCTTCGATCATGCTCGGAACCTCGGCGACGCCGGAGACGCTGGCAGCACTTCGCCATGAACTCGGGCTCGATCAGCCTCTGCTCCTTCGCTACGGCCAATGGGTAGCCGGGGTGTTATCCGGTGATCTCGGGCAGTCTTATACCTATGGCGTGCCGGTTGCGGGACTGATCATCGAGCGGCTGGCGGTGACGCTGCCGCTGGCGCTGTTCGCGATCCTCCTTTCCGTCGTCATCGCCGGGCCGCTCGGTACCTTCGCGGCAGCACGGCGCGACGGCATCGCCGATATCATAGCGACGCTCTTTTCACAGGTAAGCATTGCCGTTCCGGCTTTCTGGGTGGCACTGCTGCTGATCATCCTGTTTTCGACAACACTTGGGCTCATGCCGGCAGGTGGCTTTCCCGGCTGGGGTAGCGGGCTTTGGCCCGCACTGCAGGCGCTGGTTATGCCCGCCACAGCCTTAGCGCTTCCGCAAGCAGGCGTGCTGACGCGCGTCACCCGCACAGCGGTACTGGAAACGCTGCACGAGGACTTCACGCGCACGGCGCTCGCGAAGGGACTGTCGGCCCGCGCAGTCTTATGGCGGCACGCCGTGCCGAATGCGCTGGTGCCGATCCTGACCACCCTTGGACTGCAGTTTACGTTCCTGGTGGCCGGCGCGATTCTGGTCGAAAACGTCTTCAACCTTCCAGGTCTTGGACGGCTTGCCTTTCAGGCATTGTCGCAACGCGACATCATCGCCATGCAGGACGTCGTGCTGTTCTTTGCCGCGCTCGTCGTCATCATGAATTTCCTGGTCGATATGTCCTATCTCGCGATCGACCCGCGACTGCGAAAGGACGTGTGACAATGGCGATCGCTTCCGGCAGTCCCATCAAACGGCGGCCATTTATAATTAGCCGGCAAATAAAGCTGCTCGCCGGATCATCCATCGTCGGATTGCTTGTTGCGGTTGCACTTCTTTCACTCGTCTGGACGCCGCTGCCCCCTGCAAAGATGCAGATCATTTACAAACTGCAGCCGCCCTTCGCCTTCGGCGTGCTCGGCACCGATCAATTCGGCCGCGACGTTCTTTCGATGCTGATGGCCGGATGCTGGAATTCGCTGTCGATCGCCATCACCGCGGTGGTCATCGGCGGCACGATCGGCTCGGCTGCCGGCATTTCGGCCGCAGCCACCCGCGGCATTTTCGAAACACTGCTGATGCGCGTGTGCGACGTCATCTTCGCGCTGCCGCCGATCCTCTCGGCGATGATCCTCGGCGCTTTTCTCGGATCGGGCAGGTTCACGGCGATCACAGCGATCGCCGTCTTCATGATCCCGGTCTTCGCGCGGGTCACACTTGCTGCTGCCCTCCAGGCCTGGAGCCGCGACTACGTGCTGGCGGCGCGCGCGATCGGCAACAGCCGCTTGACGATCTCGGTGCGCCATGTGTTGCCGAACATCATGAACCAGATCATCGTCCATGCCGCGATCCAGCTTGGGCTGGCGATCCTCACCGAGGCCGGTCTAAGTTTCCTCGGCCTCGGCGTGGCGCCGCCGGCGCCGACCTGGGGCCGGATGCTCGCCGATTCCCAAACCTATCTTGGGCTGGCGCCATGGCTTGCCATCCTGCCCGGGCTTACGATCGGCCTTGCCGTTCTCGGCTTCAACCTGCTGGGCGATGGACTGCGCGATTTCTTCGACCCGCGGCGATTTTGATCAGACCGGACGGCGATAGCCGGTCGGCTGTTGGTAGAGCTGGCCTATACGTTTGACAGCGGCCTCGAAATTCTCGCGGGCGACAGTCATCGTGTAGCCATTGGCGTGAAGGATCGTTTCGGGGTCCTCCATGATTGCGACATGTCCCTTCCAGAAGACGAGGTCGCCGCGGCGAAGCCCGGAGCGATCGATCCTCTCGCCGAGGCTTGCTGCCTGCATGTCCGTGTCGCGCGGCGCGCTTTTGCCGGTCATCAGCATGGCCAGTTGAACGAGACCGGAACAATCGATGCCAAGGCCTGAACGGCCGCCCCACAAGTAGGGTGCATTCATGAAGCGCGACGCGATCTCGACATAATCGTCATCCTTGCCGGCGGCGATGGGCTGGACATGCCTTGCAAAAATTGCCGTGCCATCCTCCAGAACGACGTAGTGATTTCCGCGCACCTCTGCCTCACCCGCGACCCTGACGCGGCTGCCCATGGAAAGCACGGATTTATAGGGCTTTCGCAATTCCGGTTGCGGATAGAGGAAGGTGCGCTGTACGGTGACGATGTGTGTCGGCTCCGTCTGGGCGTCGGACAGCATTTCCTCCGGCATATAGCCGACATACCCGTCCGAACGGGCCTTTACCCAGCACCAGCCGCCAGCGCGGTCAAAGACCGTTACATCCTCCCCGAGGAGCAGTTCCGTATCGATGCCGACTGACATATCCGGTTGCGGGCGAAGCGGTGCAACGGCGACGGCGATCTGCGCCGGGATACCGGAAACAAAGCGCAAGGCTTCGACCTTGCCTTCAAGACGCGCTTCGGCAAGATCCGGCCGATAGGCATGCAGGCGGCGGTCGAGCATCGTCATCTCCATTCCACTTAGATCGGCAGGCGGCGCCCCTGGTCACGCACCAGGTCGCCCAGCTTCTCGAGATAGAGCGCGCCGCCGACGGTGCGCTTGATGATCACGTTGCGCCGGTCGCTTTCGTCGCGTGCCCGATCGACAAGGCCCATTTCGCCCATGGTATCCAGCGCCCGGGTGATAACCGGTTTCGTCACGTTCAGTGTCGCGGCAAGCCCCCGTACCGTATGGGGCGGCGGCACCAGATAGATATGCAGCAGGATCGCCATCTGACGCAACGTCAAATCACGTTCGTCATGGTGAACCTGGTTGAGCGTAACGCCGTGCCAAAGCCGCAGGGCCTGCGAGGCAGTCAATTCGATCGGCAAGGCTCCTCCGGAAAATCATTACGCCAGCGTTCTATTTTCCGCGAGAGGAGGCTGGCAGGCAAGAGGCGGCAGAATCTGCCGCCTCCCAGGGTGAATAAAATTTTAATGATCGCGGTCAGCCGCGGCGGATATGGTGGTAAAGGGCGCGGATCGCCTGCGCCTCGCCGCCGCCTGGCGAATGAGCGCGCTCGGTCGGCGCCCAGCCGTAGATGTCGAAATGCGCCCAGCTCTTCGCGTTGCTGACAAAGCGTTTCAGGAACAGCGCCGCCGTGATCGCACCCGCCATGCCACCCGCCGGAGCGTTCGTGATGTCGGCGATCTTGGCGCGGATATCCTTGTCATAGCCCATATAGAGCGGGAGCCGCCACAGCGGGTCGTCCGTCTCGAGGCTTGCGTCGGTCAGATCCTGGGCAAGGTTTTCGTCATCCGTGAAGAACGGCGGAAGATCGGGGCCGAGCGCAACGCGGGCAGCCCCCGTCAGCGTCGCCATGTCGATCAGGAGATCCGGTGATTCCTCGTCGGCATAAGCCAGCGCATCGGCGAGGATCAGGCGGCCTTCCGCATCGGTATTGTCGATCTGGACTGTCAGGCCCTTGCGGCTCTTGTAGATG
>NZ_JABEPH010000432.1:0-4416 GCF_013004495.1 Rhizobium sp. SEMIA 4085 | reverse complement strand
TTATCAGCCGTGGCTAACCGCCCTGTCCACGAAGATCGAAGCTCGCAACCCAGAAGCCGTTCGACGTTAGATCTCGGATCGTCTCGAAATATTTCTCAATGTATTCGTTGCGTCCCTGCAGGATGACGACCGTGCCTTTTGCAACGGGGGCATCGGAGCGGAACACCGCATGGCGCAGCTTCCAGCCGTCATGCGTCTCGAAATAGCCTTCGGTACGGTTTTCCGGGACGGGATTGTCAGGTGTCGAAATAAGGACGCTGTCCATGAGCCGCTGCTTTCGATGCCGCCTTGAGTCTAGGGGATAATGCACGCAGAGGGAAAATCAACTGTTAAGCGCGGAGCGAATAAAAAGAGACCGGCGGGGCGATTTGAGGGGTGCCCGGCGCCGGCCGTAAAATCGGACTGAAGAAGAAGGGACGATGCACTTCAGCCATCGGGCGGTTTAATCCCCCGACAGTTACTACTTCTACAGAGGTGCTGCTGAACGCATGCCGAACCTCGTGTTCATGCCCCGTTCACCTAGTTGCAAAAGGGTCTTGAACTGCCGAAAGTCGATCACCATCTGAATTCTGCGGGTGCCAAACGGGTCCGCTTAACCGTCCCGAAGCTGCCGAATATGGGGTTTCAGGGGCAATTATCGCAACACGTCGCTTCCTTAAGGAGGACATCATGCGTCACGTCGACTTTTCTCCACTTTATCGTTCGACCGTCGGTTTCGACCGTCTCTTCACCATGCTCGACAGCCTGGCTCAGCCGGATCAGGGCAATACCTATCCGCCCTACAATATCGAGCGCACCGGTGAGAACACCTATCGCATCACCATGGCCGTTGCCGGTTTCGACGAAAGCGAAATCTTGATCGAGGCTCAAGCTCACGCACTGACCGTCAAGGGCGTAAAGAGCGAAGACAACGCCGAGGGCAGCGAGTTCCTCTATCGCGGCATTGCCAAGCGCGCCTTCGAGCGCCGCTTTCAGCTCGCCGATCATGTCGAGGTGACCGCCGCTTCGCTGAAGAACGGCCTGCTTCATATCGACCTTCTTCGCAGCATCCCCGAAGCCATGAAGCCGCGCAAGATCGCGATTGCCGCAGAGCCGGTAAGCGCGCCGAAGGCTATCGAGGCTCAGGTCGCCAACTAATCGATCCCCTTCCAGGATAGGAAAAGACAGGCGGCGCTCCGTTGGGGCGCCGCCTTTTTGTTGGCTGCAGATCAGGCTGGGCTCGCAGCCTCTTCGGCTTCCTCTTTTGTTATCCGATGCGCAGCCGCTGCGGCATATTTTTGCGCGATCACCGCGCAGACCATCAGCTGGATCTGATGGAAGAGCATCAGCGGCAGAACGATGGCACCGATCGACTGGCCGGCGAAGATGACGCCTGCCATCGGCACGCCACTTGCCAGGCTCTTCTTCGAGCCGCAGAAGGTGATGGTGATCTCGTCGGCCTTGTTGAAGCCGAGAAGGCGGCTGCCGTGCATGGTGAGCAAAAGGACGATTGCGAGCAGCAACATGTCGAGCAAGACGACGACCCCGATGTCTCTTACTGAGAATGTATGCCACAGGCCCTCGACGACCGCCGTGCTGAAGGCGAGATAGACGACCATCAGGATCGATCCGCGATCGACCGGCATCAGGATTTTCTTCTTCGCGCGGATCCAATTGCCTATCCAGGGCTGCAGGATCTGGCCTGCCACGAAGGGAGCAAGCAATTGCAGCAGGATCTGCTCCAGCGCGTCCCAGGAAAAGCCGCCATGGCCGCCGACGGCAAAGAGCAGGCCGACGAGAAGCGGCGTCAGGAACATGCCGAAGATGTTGGAAGCGGAGGCAGAGCAAATGGCGGCCGGCACATTGCCGCCTGCCATCGAGGTAAAGGCGATCGAGGATTGCACCGTGGATGGCAGGACGCACAGGAAAAGGATGCCGAGGTAAAGCGGCTGCGGCAGGATCGAATCCGGGATGAGGCCGAGCGCCATGCCGAGTAGCGGAAAGATGGCGAATGTCGTCAGAAGGATGACGACGTGCAGCCGCCAGTGCAGGATGCCTGCAATGACGACGTCGCTGGATAGCCGGGCGCCATGCAGGAAGAACAGCAGGGCTATGGCAAGTCCGGTGGCGACGCCGAAATAATCCGCGAAAATGCCGCTTGCCGGAAGCAGCGAGGCAAGAATGACGGTTAAAACGAGCAGGATCGTGAAGGTATCGGGCAAGAAGCGGCGCATGATGCTTCCTCGGCATTTTCAGAATTTCGTTGTTTTGTCACCCATTATGAATCAGGATGCAAGAAATAACAGTTATCGCGAAGTGGGATGTCAATGCTTGATCTGACGCAGTTGCGCAGCTTCGTTGCCGTCGAGCAGATGGGCAGTTTCACGCTCGCCGCAGAGCGTTTGGGTCTCGGTCAATCGACCGTCAGTCAGCACGTCCAGCGGCTGGAAACTTCACTCGGGCGAAGGCTTCTCGCGCGCGACACCCACAAGGTCGTGCTCACCGGAGATGGCGAGGCGCTGCTGTCGCATGCGCGCCTGATGCTTTCGATCGAAGGGCAGGTTCAATCGCTTTTCAAGGAGAGCAGTCTGCGCGGCCGCCTCCGCCTCGGGGTCTCGGAAGATTTTGTGACCAGCCAGCTCCCGGCCGTGCTGGAGGATTTCGTGCGGTCGCATCCATCGGTCGATCTGGAGTTGACAGTCGCGTTGTCGGGTGCGCTTTACGAGATGCAGGACAATGGCGAGATCGATCTTGTGCTTGCCAAACGCCGGCTCGGCGATGCCCGCGGCCGGCTTGTCTATCGCGAGCCGCTGGTCTGGCTGGCGCGCGATCCCGACCATGTGCTCGCACAAGCGCCGCTGCCGCTGATCGCCTTTCCGCCGCCAAGCGTGACGCGCAGTATTGCGCTCGAGGCCCTCAGCCGAATGCAGGTGCCTTGGCGGATCGTCTGCACCTGCGGCAGCCTGAGCGGACTTACGGCCGCGGCGCGGGCAGGAATGGGAGTACTGGTGCAGCCGCGCAGCATGGCCCCTTCGGGATTGAAAGAGATCGGCACGGCAAGGCTGCCGCTGCTGGAGGATGTGGAATTCGTGCTCGTGCCGCGCAAAGGGGCCGATCAGGCGCTGGTGTCGGCGCTTTCGGAGGACATTCTTGGGAAGGTGCGGGGTCTGCGATCGGGCGCACAAAAATAGAAACCCGCCGGGCGGCGGGTTTCGGTTGCTTGCCGATCAAGTTTCGGTTGCCTGCGATCAATAGGGCGAAACGCACTGCCGGCGCGGGCCATAGTATGGCTGGAACGTATTGTCCCAGGCCCTATAGGAGCGATATCGGCTGTAGCACCAGCTCGTATGACCGTTGCCGCCGTAAGCATAGGAGGACGGTGGGCCATAGTAGCCTGGCTGAGCCAACGCACCGCCGACGATCGCGCCGAGCGCCAATCCGCCGATGATTGCGGCCGCGTCGTTGTCATTGTCATAATCGCGGTAGCGGCGGCCATAATATCTGTTGTAGCGATAACCACGAGAACCGCCATAGTATGCGCCGCGATTGCTACGCATACTCTTAAGATAGCGGCGCCTAGCAAAATTGCTCCATCCGCTCCAGTCGCGATCCCGAACCTGCTCTATGTTCGATACGACTTTCGGCTTTTCGAGATTGATCGCAGGAAATGCCTCGGCAGGCGGAACACTGGTCAAGGCAGTCACAGCTGAGATGAGCACGACAGCTAACTTTTTCATGGCTTTTCACCTTTCTAGCTATCAATGAAGTTGTTCCTGAAAAGTTCCAGCAGCAGTGGACGAATTTTAAGCGGCGGTCGCTGTCAGCGGTTAACCGGTTGCCTGCCATTTTAAGCCCCTCTCAACCTTGTCGCTTAGCTATTTGGTTAGATTCCGGCTTCTACGTTAGAAGCCAATCTGGTCGTCGTTCGGGGCAAGAAAGGACGGACCGATGATGTATGGCGCACTATTCGTATCCGGGCTGGTGGCCTGTGTAATGATGATCCTCGTGATCGGGCACGAAGCGGAAAAGGCGGATCACGGTGCCCCGCAATCTGCCGTCTATGGCCATCAGAACTAGGTGCTGCCGGGTTTTATGCCGCCAGGCACTTCAAGAAGCCGTCGACATCGGCTTTTGTCGTGGCGAAGCTGGTGACGAGACGGATCAGCGTCTCGTTGTCGTCGACGAGGTCAGGCGTTGCGGCCGGAATCGGCCACTCGTAGAACGTCGCCCCCCTATGTTCAGCAGTTCTCGCCGCGCCCTTGGTGACGACGGCGAGGACTTCGTTGGAGGCGGTGGGCCAGGCGGGCCTGGCGGTCTGTCCGGGGCCAGGGCAGCAAGGGAGGGCAACAGCCCGGCTGTTCGGGCGGCGGGGAGGAGGCAGAGAGGGATCGTGTGCAAAATAAGCGGCAGACGGGATGTGTGCTGAGGGAGACGGGG
>NZ_JABEPH010000431.1:0-4438 GCF_013004495.1 Rhizobium sp. SEMIA 4085 | reverse complement strand
TGATGATAGCGCCCTTTTTCTCGATCGATCCCGCCACCCGCCGCGTTTCACTCGACAGCAGCGATCCGGCTTTCTACGGCAATCCGAACGAGGTCTATAAGGCGCTGCACTGCCATTGTCCGACCTTCTACTGGGAACAGCAGAAGCAGTGGTTCTTCACCGGCTACGACCATGTGAACGGCTTGCTGCGCGACCGGCGCTTCGGCCGCCAGATCCTGCATATCGCGACGCGCGAAGAGCTGGGCCTTGCCGAGCCGGAGCAGCATCTGGCAAATTTCGATCTGGCCGAGCGCTACTCGCTGCTCGAACTCGAGCCGCCGGAGCACACGCGCCTGCGCACCCTCGTCAACCGCGCCTTCGTCTCACGCCATGTCGAAAAGATGAAGCCGGAGCTTGCGGAGCTCGCGAACAAGCTCATCGACGGTTTCAAGGACAAGGGCGAGGTCGAACTGCTTTCCGCCTTCGCCGATATCATCCCGGTGACGATGATCGCCCGCATGATCGGCATTCGGGAAGAAATGGGACCGCAGCTTCTTGCCTGGTCACACGCCTATATCCGCATGTATCTTTTCGGCCGCACGCGCGAAGACGAGGACGGCGCCGAGCGAGCCGCAAGCGACTTTTCCGATTATGTGAAGACGGTGATTGCCGAGCGCCGCGCCAACCCGCGCGACGATCTGCTGACGCACATGATCCACACGGAGCACAAGGGCCAGTACCTGACCGATGCCGAGTTGGTTTCGACAACGATCGTGCTCCTCAATGCCGGCCACGAGGCGACCGTGCACCAGATCGGCAACTCGGTCCGCGTCATCCTGGAAAGCGGATGTGATCCCGCCGAACTGTTCAAAGACGAAGCGGCGACGGAGTGCACGGTCGAGGAAACGCTGCGTATCTGCGCGCCGGTGCATATCTTCCAGCGCTGGGCCTTGGAGCCCGTTGAGATCGATGGCATCTCCTTCAAGCGGGGCGACAAGGTGAGCCTGATCCTTGCCGCCGCCAATCTCGATCCCGCGAGATTCACCGATCCGCTGAGCTTCAGGCCCGACCGAAACGAAGCGCCTAACCTCTCCTTCGGGGCCGGCATCCACTTCTGCATCGGCGCGCCGCTCGCCAGGCTCGAACTCAACGTCGTCCTGCCGATCCTCTTTGAACGGCTGCCGGGCCTCAAGTTGGCGAAGACGCCGTCTGTGAAGGACGTCTACCACTTCCACGGGCTGGATGCGCTGAATCTGGCCTGGTGACGATTGTCCGCCAAAGCTCAGCGATGCCGGGCCTTATCGCCGATCGCTGCGATTTCGCTCATGTTGGAGATTTCGCGCAAAAGCTTGCGATAGATTGCCGGCGAATATTCTTCTGGAGCTGCGACCGGCTCAGCAAAGGCGTCTGGTCCGCCGATCACCTCGCTGCGGAAATAGGCAAGCAAGTTTTCGGGCGATATGACCTCTCCTTCATCGCCCAGCAGTCCGCCATACACAACAGCTAGGGCATTGATGGTGATTCCGCGGGCAAGGACCCCGGCGCGGACGGGCATGACATCGCGCCCCTTGTTGTTGACGCCGTCGCCGGAGATATTGACGAGCGAGCGCGTCGCCTCATAGCCGCTGGAGCGGATCAGATAATCGGCATAGGAAAGTATGGCGCTGATGGACGTGCCTCGGTGTATCTTTGCCGGTAAACTCACCTCAAGCTTCAGCGAAAACATCCAGGAATCCATCTCATTCGCGATGAGGGTCCATGGAATGACTAGCCTTCGCTGTCCGTCGCCGCCCCATTCGACATAAGTGACGGCGATCCGGCCGTGCCTGCCTGCTGCGATCGCTTCGATGATTTCCGGGCGCCGGAACGCTTCGACGAAGCCCCGCTGCTGCAGCGCCTTTTCCTCCGCATCCATTGATGTCGATACGTCAGCCGCGATCACCAGCTGCATATCCACAAACTCGCCGGCCACGGCGACATTGAATATTGTCACAGCCATCGAAAGACCGGCAAGCAATACAGCGATATGGCGGTGCCCTCTGGATGTTTCCCTCCACACCTGCATGTCACCTGCCCAAGAAGAGTTGATTGATTGCGTGAAAAGAGGCGTACGGACGAAATTCCCGGCGCAAAGATAAGGCCGGATGGCGGTTTCAATACTGGAAAGCGATCTCAAGTTAAATTAGCTAAATATAATATGATTTGCTCGCGGTCAGCTGTAGTAATACTTCCGAACTAGCGCCTTGATCGAAACGGAACGGAGCGCTTGCTTCAGAAATACCTGGAACTGCGTTGGTTCGCCGCAGTCCAAGACAGTGCGCGCCTCAGACCCTCGGGGCGCCATAGCGGGCGGCCGGGTGGTCGTGCGAGAGGTTGGGGCCAAGCGCCGAACGGGCAGCGCTAAACGCGTTCCAGTCGGCATTGTCCGGAAGAGAGGGAATGGTGACGAGTTCGCCCTGATCGAAGCCTGCCAGTGCCGCATCCACCATGTCCGTCACGTCCATGATCATCGTCGGCGGGAACCGGTCGAAGGAGCTGCCGACACGGTCGAAAATTTCGGTCCGCGTCAATCCGGGAAGCACGGCCTGGACCTACACGCCCTTCGGCCCCGCTTCGGCGTTGATCGCCTGCGTCAGATTGAGCACGAAGGCCTTGGTGGCGCTGTAGGTGCCGTTGAAACGCTCGGCGATCAGCGCGACGACCGACGCGATGTTGATGATGGCGCCCTTGCCTCGTTTGGCGAATGTCTGCGCCGCGGCGATGCCGAGCCGGTTCACGGCTACGACATTCAATTCGATCATCGTTTCGAGATAGTCGATGTCATCATCCAGCAGCGTGCCTTTCGGACCGATTCCGGCATTGTTGACGAGAAGCGTGATATCTTCATCCTGACGCAGCCGTTGTTCGACCTTGCGGACATCTTCACGCTCCGTGAGATCGGCCGGCAGCACCTCTGCCTTGATGCCCCGCTCTGCCGTTATCTTTTCAGCAAGCGCATGCAGCCGACTGGCATCGCGGGCGACAAGCAGGAGATCATAGCCACGTTTGGCCAGGCGATCGGCATAGGTCGCGCCGATCCCCGAGGAAGCGCCGGTCACGAGTGCAGTTCCAAGGGACGAGCGAGACATCGGTAATCCTTTCCGAGGTTTTTAGTGGTATATACCACCATATTCGGAACCTGATTTCCCGCAAGAGCAATCGATGGAAAAATTCCAAGTGGCGATTGACTGATCGTCAACAATCCGCAGACATCGCCTCAGGAGAGCGATTATGGACGAGAAGACCGAAGGCTTTGAAAGCTGGGCCTATTGCAGCAACAGCGCATTGCGCCGCGCCACCCGGCAACTCGGCCAGCTCTATGACGATGTGCTGGCACCAAGCGGGCTCAAGGCGACGCAATACGGCCTGCTCAGCCAGATTCACTTCAACGGCAACCCTTCCCTGAAATCCCTGGCCGATGGCTTGGTGATGGATCTTTCCGCACTTGGACACACACTCAAACCCCTCATCCGCGACGGACTTGTGGAACTCGTGCCTGACGAGAAGGACCGCCGCGTGAAGCGGGCAAGATTGACGGAGATCGGCGTCGAAAAGTGGCAAGGGGCGCAGCTGCTTTGGCGCGCGGCGCATTCGCGTTTCGACAACGCCTTCGGCGAAGCGGAATCCGCAGCGCTGCGCAATGCGATGAACCGCATCGCTTCGCCGGACTTTGCAAAGAAATTCGTCGCCGGCCACTGAAAAGGACAGAGGTACTGCGCCCTAAACCCGGATCACATAATCCTTGCGAGTCGTTTCAACGACTTCCCAGGTTCCCTTGAAACCGGGCTTTAGAATCATCCGGTCACCTGCCTTCAGATGCACCGGCTCGCCGCCGTCCTCGGTGACGATCGAGTGCCCGCAGAGCACGTTGAAATATTCCCACTCGTCATAGGAAATTCGCCATTTGCCGGGGGTCGCCTCCCAGACGCCCGAATAGAGGCCGCCTTCGGCCGCCTCCAGGTTCCAGGTGCGAAACTGCGGATTGCCGGAAACGATGCGGTCCGCGTCCGGTGCGCCGAACTCGGGTTCAGTTCCGTCTATGCCGAAGGTGATCTTGTTTGCCATGGGACCTCACATCTTCGAAAGCGACTGCTCAAGGTCGGCGATGATGTCCTTTACGTCCTCGATGCCGATCGAGAGGCGGACGACATCGGGACCGGCGCCGGCGGCGGTCTTCTGTTCGTCGGTCAGCTGGCGGTGGGTGGTCGAGGCCGGGTGTATGACCAGAGAGCGCGTATCGCCGATATTGGCGAGGTGGGAGAAGAGCTCCAGGCCCTCCACCAGGGCCTTGCCCGCCTCGTAGCCGCCCTTGACGCCAAAGGTAAAGACCGAGCCTGCACCCTTCGGCGAATAGCGCTGCTGCAGGGTGTGGTTCGGATCATCTTCGAGACCCGCATAGTTCACCCAGGCGACCTTGCTG
>NZ_JABEPH010000430.1:0-4440 GCF_013004495.1 Rhizobium sp. SEMIA 4085 | reverse complement strand
CCACCCACCAGGGCCAACACGTCACTCCTCCTTGGAAATTCGATATGTGAAACGATTCCTGATATGGGCGTTGAAGAACCGTCCCTTCGAGAAGGCACGCCGAAATGCCGCATATGTCTCGGGAGGAACATCCTCGTAGTCGTAGCGGTTCTCGCTGGTGACCAGCCAGACCGAGAGTGTGCGGGTCGCCGCATCATAATTGGTGTCGCGGATCAAATGCGAAGGCATTGCAACTCCGTCCCTCAGCCAAAATCTCGTCTCGCTCAATCGCGTGCTGACTCAAGTTGCTACCTCCAGGCTGCCCGCCCCTAGGTTGCAGAAGTCCGCTTTTGACCGGGTGCAATCGAACCACGACCCCAGGGCTCGGCGACAACGACCGGACGGTAAATGAAGGCTCGATGTGGGGCCAAGGCGCGATCGCCAGTCGTCTTAGCCGAGACCCTCGAAAAGGCGTCCCGCTTCGCGGGACGCCTTGAGCAGAGCGGCCACCAAGTCATTGATGCTCTTAATCCCTCGCGTTCCTTAGAGTGCGGTACGGCGGTAGCGGTTCCGCTCCTGTTCGATCTGCTCGGGGCTGTAGGGATCGAGACTGTCGTCGAACCGTGTCCAGCCCTCTTCCATATAGGCGCGGCGGCGTTCGGTCGGATCCACCCAGTTGGAGCGCCGAAGGATGGCTTCGGCTTCAGCGACCCGACCCTCGTCCACCCTTGCGCTCACGAGCGTCCCGCCCCGACGCACGCCCTCTGCATAGAGGTGAGCATCCTCTTCGGATACGCCCGAACTGGTGAGCGCTCCAATCAGGCCGCCTGTAACTCCGCCAGCAACTGCGCCAGCAGCGGCGCCAGCCGCGGTCGCGACCAACCAGCCGGCTGCGACGACAGGCCCGACCCCTGGAATGGCCAAAAGGCCCAGCCCGGCAAGTAGTCCGCCGGCGCCACCCACCGCCGCGCCGATACCGGCGCCGGTTCCCGCACCTTCTGCTGCGCCAGAGGCGTTATCCTGATCGCGCCCATTGTTCGAGACGATGCTGATATCATCCGAGGGAATTCCGGCCGACTCTAATTCATTCACGGCCGAGCGCGCGTCGGAATAGTCGTCGAATAGTCCAGTTACGGTTCTCATTGTTCTTCTCCTTGATTGGTGCTGGTTACTTGGCGACTACGTTTCCTTGGTAGTCGAGTGCGACCGATAACGATTTGCCGTCTTTGGTAGCGGACGCCATCCAGATCCCCTTGTCATCGAGCTTCAGGTCTTTGACATCGGTGTAACCTGCGTTTTCGATGCGCTCCTTGGCCTGGGCTTCGGTAAAGCTGTTGGCCCCTTCGACAGGCGCCGCCGGGTTATTCGTGCCCGGGGTCGCTACCGCAGGCGTGTTTCCGTTTGACGAGGGAGCGGGGGTTGTCTGGGCAAATGCCGAGAGCGCGGTTGCCCCGAGGGCCACCACGAGAATGAAGTTTTTCATCGGTGTTTCCTTTTTTGCGGACTCATGTCGGATCCGTGATCGGAGAAACACCATGCTGCCCTTTAAGTTCCAGCCGCCCAGGTATGAGCTGGTTGCCGGCCGGAATCCAATCGGAGCATCCCGCGAGAGCAGAATGGCATCATCGGCGAAAGCGAAGAGATCATCGAAGAGTTCAAAGGCTTTGCCGCACTCGACGCAGGAATGATCCCAGGCCGTCAAACATTCCGAAAATCGTCCGCTACGGCACGCGGATCGCCTGGGCCAAGCAGCTGGGTCTGAAGACGCGATCCCTCTCCTTTTGGCAGGCCTCGCCGAAGAGGAGGGATTACTATGACCTGCGTCGAGGAACTATCTCTAGGCGCGCCGCGCTTATTCTCGCCGCGACGGAACACACGCCCTCCCCCGCAGTTCTCCTCTCATGGAAGGAGATCACCATGATCAGCGAAACAAAAGGTGCCCGATGGGAGGGTGTGAATGAAAACGGAGGACGGCCTTTATGCCTGCGCGCCGGGCATAAGGAACGCCGTCAGGAGGGCAAAAGCGTCGAGCACTGGGGCCGGGCTTTACCGAAAATCGGTCAAGGCGCAGCCGGTCTCAAGGCAGACGACCTTGCGAGGATTGACGCGCTTCGCGAAGCTGCGCGCAAGCACGCCGACAAGTTTCTCTCCGAGAGTACCAAGGATGTCGAGCAACAGAAGGCGTCGCGAATTCGCAAACGGCCCTAATCTCCAAGGATCTATGCAATGTCACTGACGACAAAAGTTGCCGCCGCCTGCTGCGTTCTTCTCGCCCTTTCCTCCTGCGGGAACACTATCCGCGGCGTCGGGCGTGATGCTGCCAATACCGTGGACGCCACCCAAAATGCCGGGAATCGGGTAGGCAGAGCAGCGGCGAATTGAACGGGAAAGCATAATAAGCGCCCCGTTATCGGCCACCCCTGGGTCAAATCCCGAGCGGATCTTCCGCCGGGCGGTCAACGCTTGCATCTCTAGGGATCGGAAGCGCGCAAGGCCCAAAAAGCCGAAGCGAGACGCTGACGAAACGCATCGGAGCTCACTCGAACCGTGAGCGCCGACAAGTTGCCGGTGCAGTTCGTCGAAAGCCGAGCTCCCCTCGTTTTTCAAAATTGTGTTTCGACATAGCAGTTGATCCCACCGCGCGCATTAAACATTGACGCCGGCGGCACTAACGCCTGCAGTCGAACGCATGAGATATCCTGCCTTGGCCAAGGGTTGATGTGCTCCTCCGAAGGGGTAGCCTTCCGTACTTGCTCACACCAGAGCGCCTCCTCTTCCGACCCGTGTGAAGCGGGACGGCAGCTATTCCTCGAGACGTTATAGGCTTTCGCGTTGGTTAGGGAGGCAGGCTACGGTTCGAACTTCAGCTCGTGACTTGTTGATCGTACCGTTTCCAGGAAGCTTCGCAGTGCTTTTCGCGCACCTCGTGGCTGCCATCCCATGGCCAGTTCCCAGGCAAGGTCTGCAGGTGCGTCAATCAGTGGGATGAATGCTACACCAGCGATCTTCATCGTCGTCGCGCCCAGGGGCACCAACGATACGCCGAGCCCCGCGGCGACCAAGCTCAAAATCGTATGCATCTGTCTTGCTTCCTGGACGACATTCGGTACGAAACCCGCCGTCCTGCAGGCATTTGTAATCTTCACATGTAGGGTCGGGCCTTGTGGGTGAGGAAACATAATGAAATCGTGTCCAGCCAGATCAGCAAGCCGGCAACGGTTCGAAAGAGCGAGCGGGTGATGTGATGGCGCTGCGACAACCAGCTTGTCCCGGTGTATCAGTTCCACGGCCAGGCCATCGACAGTCTTGATCGGCGGATGGAAGAAGCCAAGGTCGATATCACCGCCGGCAAGATCGGCCAGTTGCGCCTCCGTGGAACGCTCATCGAGGCGAATTGTCGTTTCGGGCCAAACCTCGTGGAAGGCGCGAATGGCCCGAGGAAGCAGCCGATAGAGAGCTGCAGAGACAAAGGCGATGGAAATCTGGGCAAGGTCGTCTGAAGCCGCGCGGCGGGCCAAGCGAACCGCGTCTTCCGATTGCGCAATTGTTCGACGAGCCTCCTGAAGAAACACGCGACCCGCTGCAGTGAGGCGGACCATGCGTTGCGTCCGCTCGAATAGCGGAAATCCCAAACGCTCCTCGAGCCTCTTGATCGATTGGCTAAGCGGCGGTTGCGCCATGCCGAGCCGGGCAGCGGCGCGTCCGAAATGCAATTCTTCGGCAACGGCAATGAAATGCCGCATATGGAGCAAGCTCATCATCATATCAGAAGCATCTCAATAAACACTGTTTTGATATTGGAAAAATTCGCCGGCAACAACGATCTACGATCTATCCAGTCGAGCCCATCCTGTGAGCGAGCAACCCTTTCGAAGGAGTGACCATGCAAAAACTTGCTATCTATTGTGCTGCCATCGCGACGACCTTCGGTGCTGCGCCTACATTCGCGGAAGTCGAACGCAAGGATTTCCGGGTAAATGCTGCGCCTGATATCGAACTGGCTATCCGGGAGGTCCGGAAGACAGGGCCAGAACGCAAAGGGCCTCCCATCATCCTTGTCCATGGAGCACGGGTGCCGGGTATCGCCTCCTTCGATTTGCCGGTCGAAGGAGGATCACTGGCTGCGGACTTGGCAACGAGAGGATACCGGGTGTTCATCGTGGACGCCCGTGGTTACGGCAGATCGGACCGTCCCGGACAGGATGGTCCACCGGAAGGCCGGCCGCTGACCCATTCCAACGAAGTCGCACGCGACATCGATGCTGCGGTCGAGGCGATCCGGGATAGGACTGACAGCCGGCAAGTCGGGTTGCTCGGCTGGGCCACCGGCGGTCCTTTAGCAGGCATGGACGCATCGCGTTTTCTCGAAGAGGGGATCCACCTTGTCGTCTGTGACTCACGTTTCGGCCCACCCTCTGGGCATACGACACATTGCACCGTCAAGGAGACCACAGACCCCGA
>NZ_JABEPH010000429.1:0-4475 GCF_013004495.1 Rhizobium sp. SEMIA 4085 | reverse complement strand
CAACGTGAAGGGCTTTTCGAATTTCGACATGTTCTTCTGCGCGTTCGAAGAAGAAAACGGCGTCCGCATCGATGTCGAATACAATGCGGAGGTCTTCGACCGATCGACAATCGAGCGCTGGATCCAGCATTTCGCAACGCTCGCCGAAGCCCTGTCCAGGAACATCGACGTCGAGATCTCAAGGCTGCCGTTATTGAGCGACGACGAACGCGGCTGGCTGATCGACGGATTGAACGACACGGCGGCAAACTATCCGCGCGATGAGCACGTGGCCTCCCTCTTCGCCCGCAAGGCGTCGAAGCAGCCCGATGCGGTTGCAGCCGAACATGGCGGCCGCTCCATCACTTACGGCAGGCTGGAAGCCCGCTCCAATCAGTTTGCCCGATATATTCAAGAGGCGATACCCGAGCCCGGCCAGCGCATCGCACTGCTCGTCGACCGGTCGCTAGACATGGTCGTGGCGCTGCTGGCGATCATGAAGGCCGGACACACCTACGTGCCCATGGATCTTTCCCATCCTGAAGAGCGCCTTTGCCAGACCCTCGACGTCGCGCGCGTCGGCGGCCTGATATGCGACAGCGATGCCATGGCGTCGCTAGCCCCCGCAGACATTCCCGTTATTCGCATCGACGAGGAAGCAAAGGCGATAGGCCGAATGACCAGCACTGCGCTTGACGCTCTGCCGCCTAATTCCGCTGCCCCTGCATATGTCATCTTTACCTCCGGCTCGACCGGGGCACCCAAGGGCGTCGAAGTGTCCCATCAGGCATTGACGAACTTCCTCCTCTCCATGGCGAAGGAGCCCGGCTTCACCGATCGGGATACGATCCTTGCGGTGACGACGATCTCGTTCGACATCGCGGGGCTCGAGCTCTACCTGCCGCTCGTTACCGGTGGGAAGATGGTGATTGCCGACCGGCAGCAGGTGCAGGATGGCTTCGCCATTGTCGATCTCGTGGAAAAGAGCGGTGCGACCGTGCTTCAGGCAACCCCAACGCTCTGGCAGATGCTGGTCGAGGCCGGCCTGGAGGACAAACCGCACCTCAAGATGCTGTGCGGCGGAGAGCCTATGCCGAAAGAACTCGCCAAATCCCTGCTGAAAATCGGCGGCGAGCTCTGGAACATGTATGGCCCGACGGAGACAACGGTCTGGTCGTCCGTCGCGCGCATTACCGACGCGGAGGCACCGATCACCATCGGCCATCCGATTGCCAATACCCAGCTTCACATCGTCGGCGGCAACAACGACATCGCGCCGATCGGCGTCACCGGCGAGCTGTGCATAGGCGGTGACGGCCTGGCGAACGGCTACTTCGACCGGCTGGATCTGACCGAAGGCCTTCGTTCCGATCTCCTTCGGCTCGAACCGGTCAACGCGGCTCTATCGGACCGGCGATGTCGGACGCCGCCTTGCGAACGGTTCGCTGCAACTGCTCGGACGCCGAGACCAGCAGATCAAGCTCCGCGGCTTCCGCATCGAACTCGGCGATATCGAAGCCGTCGTTTCGAAGGCTCCCGGCGTGCGCCATTGCGCGGTCGTCGCTGCGGAGAAAAAGAGTGACGGCAAATTGCTCGTTGGATACATCGTACCGGAAGCAGGCGCCGAGCCGAGCGCAGCCGAGCTCTCGGACTTCGTCACGGCGAAGCTGCCCCGCTACATGGTGCCGACCTACTGGGTGACCGTCAGCGAATTGCCGCAGACAGGCAACGGCAAGCTTGATCGCAAGACGTTGCAGCAGCGAGGAATTCCTGCCCACAGCACCGAGGCTAAAAAGACCAAACCGCGCACTCCAATGGAAGTGCAACTTGCGGCTATTTGGCAGGACATACTCGGCAGCCAGGATATCGGCGTGGACGACAATCTCTATGCGCTTGGAGCCGACTCCCTCACGATTTTCCGCATGGCAGCGCGCATGCTGGACGCCAATCTCCCGCTGGAAGCCAAGCACCTCTTGCGCTACCCGTCCATCGCGCAATTGGCCAGGTTTGCCGAACAGCAGATCCGGCGGCGAGAGAAGCTGTCCAAAGGCCTGTCCTCAATGTGGTGCAGCGTCTTGAACGTTGACCAATTGCAGCCTGATGACGATTTCTTTGCCCTCGGCGGCAACTCCGTTCTCGCAGCCAAACTCCTGCAAGACGTAGAGGCGACCTACAAGATCGTTCCAAATCCGGAAATGATTTCCAAATTTCGGACATTCCAGGAATTCACGGCAAAAATCGCCAAGACACTGGAAGGCGTTGAAACGGATTCGTCTCTTTGGGAATTGGTGACATGCAAGACAGGCAGCAGCGATGCTGTTGTCTATACGTTAATCATCCTTTCCTGTACTACGCGCTCGCTACCGAGATCGACGACAGCATTTCGGTTCACAACCTGAACATGTTCAGCGCTGATTTGACGAGCGCACCGGCGGATATGTCGGTGGAAGATATAGCCAGACAAGCGATCGAAGCGATGAAAATACCGGCGGGAACCCGTCGTTTGGCCCTTGTCGGTCTGTGTGTGAACGGCATTTTGGTCATGGAGATCAGCCGGCAGTTGCGCGAAATCGGCATAGACGTACGCTGTACCGCTGCCATCGATAGCTGGTGCCCCACGTACGTATCATCGCTGCCCAAGAGCCGCCTAATGTGGTGGCAGACCGAAAGGCGCGCGAAGCGGGTCTTGCACTTCACCAGCAAGCTGGTGAAGGGGGACATTACCGCCCAGGATTACTTCAGGCACTTCAACATCTCATGGAAGCTGATGCAGCTTCTTCACGTGAAAAGTGCCGAACCTTTGGAGTCAGATCGTGCCAATGCGATGGTCACTGCGTTCATGAATTCCGCAGCCGCGCATCACAATGACCCGGCAATCAGAGATTCATCAATTGTCCTGGTGCGCAGTCAGGCGCACAATAGCCGGGCACGAAAGTTGAGGTTCGGCTGGAGGAACGCCGTCGCCGAGGACACGCCGGTGCTCGACCTGGAAGGATGGCATGAGGACTCGCTGATAGATTCCGGCAAGGCCCTGGCAAATCTCATATCCGCGCGCCTTGGAGCCTCCTCGGACGTGTCATCAGGCGGAATAGCTCACTGAGCGCAATTCGTCAGACGTTCGTCAATTTCGGGAGCACGCGCGGATGGGAATGGCAGCACACAGACCTTTGAAAGTTGCGGTCCTGGCAAAGTCGAGGGATCGGCTCGAAGCATGGCAATTGATGGTGCTTGACCGGCTTGCTTCCGAGCCTCTTTTTGATCTTGCAAGCATCATCGTGCATCAGGCGGCACCTAAGGTTCGGGTGCCGAAGCTCTTCGCACTCGAGGCCCGTCTGGAACGCAGGCTCCTTACCCATGAGACCCCCTATCTGCCGAAATCCTTTTCGTCCGAATCCCAACGGTTCGACGACATGGGATCGCGCGATTTAGAAACGGCGGAGAGCCAGGACATCCTTCGACGCCTCATGCAGGACCTGGAAGTGGACATCGTCGTTCGTATGACGCCGTCGGGCCTGCCATCAGGCGTGAGTGACGCCTTGCCGTTCGGAGAATGGGCGTTGAGTTGCAGCGATCAGGTCTCGGACAATGTCGACTGGTTTGCCTATCGTGGTACTATTTCGAAGGCGGCATCGGTCGAGCTCTTGCTTTATAAGTCCGCAGGACCAGGCGGAAGCGTTGACGTCATTGCGTCGTCCTTCTTCAATACCAAGACAAGTGCTGCGCGCGTTGCCGCCTCCATAAAGGAGCGTGGCGTGACCTTGCTTATGCGCGAATTGAGACGCCTTGCCGAGACACGGCAACTGCATGTGATCGCCCGCCGGCCCATTCCGGCAATCCCCCCGCCCTCCACTTCAGACCTTGGCCGCTACGTTGCTACGCTTGCTGGCGACCTCGCCGCCCGTTGCATCAAAATGCTGAGAAAGAAGCTTCATTCCGGTTCGTCCGTTTGGGCCCTCTATACCGGCGGGGGTCACATCGAGGATTTCGACCCACAGCAATCCGTTGAAATTCCGCCAACGATGAACGAGATCAAGGCGGATCCCTTCCTTTTCGAACACGGGAACGAATGTTACCTCTTCTGCGAAGCCTACGCGGATGGCCAGAAGAATGCCCACATTGCCGTCGGGCGCTTCCGCGGAGACAAGCTTGAACACCTCGGGATAGCCTTGCGTTGCGAGCACCACCTTTCCTATCCTTTTGTTTTCAGGGATGGTGAGGATATTTTCATGATGCCCGAGCGGCACCAATCGCGCCAGATCCAGATCTGGCGCTGCGTCGAATTTCCGCTGAAGTGGGAATTGTACTCGACGGCGCTCGAAGGCCGGTCGGCCGCCGACAGCGTGCTGATGCGTCATGGCGGAAAATGGTGGCTTTTCACCAATCTGTCGGATTTCCACGACTATGAAGATCACTGCTGCGAACTCTATGTTTTCGAGGTCGACGGTCCAAAGCTCGAGCGCGTGACGCCGCACCGGCACAATCCGGTCGTCATAGAC